>JBEUIR010000004.1:12100-30545 GCA_040415395.1 Candidatus Thiothrix namsaraevi | reverse complement strand
CCGTTGCCATTCCCCGGCTTCAGCTTCCAAATTTCGCGGTTATATTCCGCCATCGTGCGGTCAGTGGAGAAAAACCCGCTGCTCGCCGTATTCAGAATACTCATGCGCGTCCAGTGTTCCTGATCTTGCCAAGCCACGGATACATGTTCCTGCGCATTCACATAACTGCGGAAATCTGCCAGTGTCATCCACGGGTCGTGCGGACTGAGCACCGCATCCAGCACCATATCGAAGATGCCCGGTTCGGTCATATTGAAGTGACCGCAGCGAATCAGCTCAATCACCCCGCGCAAATCCTCATCCTGTTCGACGTAATGCCAAGGACGGTAGCAGTGGCGCAATTCCTCCACATCATCCGCCCGTAAGCCGAATAGGAAGAAGTTAGGCTCACCGACCGCTTCCAGAATTTCGATATTCGCGCCGTCATACGTGCCAATGGTCAGTGCGCCGTTCATCATGAACTTCATATTGCCCGTGCCTGACGCTTCCTTGCCTGCGGTGGAAATTTGTTCGGATAAATTCGCGGCAGGCGCGATAATCTCCATACTCGACACCCGATAGTTGGGGATGAAGGCCATTTTCAAGCGCCCTCCCACCTCAGGATCGTTATTGACCACTTCCGCCACGCTGTTGATCAGCTTGATAATGCGTTTTGCCATCGCGTAACCGGGTGCGGCCTTCCCACCGATCAGCACGCACCGATCCGCCCAATGATCCAGCTTACCGAGTTTGATGCGGCGATACAAATGCACCACGTGCAGCAGATTCAGCAACTGGCGTTTGTATTCGTGAATCCGTTTCACTTGCACATCGAACAAGGCATTCGGGTTGAAATCGACCCCGCATTCCTTTTTCACCAATGCCGCTAAGCGCTGCTTGTTGGCGTATTTCACCGCCTGCCATTGCGCATGAAACGCGGTATGTTCGGGGGCTGCCAACGGCTTGAGCTTTTCCAATTGGCTCAAATCACGTACCCAATCGTTGCCGAGATGTTCACTGATCAACGCGGTCATGCCGGGGTTGGCGTGTGCCACCCAACGCCGTGGGGTGACGCCATTGGTTTTATTGTTGAATTTATCCGGCCAGAGTTCGTAGAAATCGTGGAACAGCCCATCCACCAGCAATTGCGAATGCAACGCTGCCACGCCATTCACTGAGAAGCTGCCCACAATCGCCAGCCAGGCCATGCGCACTTGTTGCACATTGCCCTCTTCGATAATAGACATGCGGCGTTGGCGGTCGGTATCGCCCGGCCATTTCATCGCCACTTGGCGCAAGAAACGTGCATTAATCTCAAAGATAATTTCCAGCAAACGTGGCAATAGCTTGGCGAACAAATGCACCGCCCAGCGCTCCAGTGCTTCCGGCAGTAAGGTGTGGTTGGTATACGCCATGCAGTTGGAGGTAATTGCCCATGCCTCATCCCAGCCCAAGCCTTTGTCATCCATCAAAATGCGCATTAATTCCGCGACCGCAATGGTCGGGTGCGTATCGTTCATTTGGAACACGTGTTCCGCAGCAAACTTGGTGTAATCGTGATTGCCTTGGCGTTCCCACAAGCGAATCGCGTCTTTCAAACTGGCAGAGGCGAGGAAATATTGCTGGCGTAAGCGCAATTCCTTGCCGTTTTCGCTGCTGTCATTCGGGTACAGCACCATTGAAATGTGTTCGGCGTGGTTTTTCGCTTCGACCGCTTCGGTGTAACTGCCCGCGTTAAATTCGTCGAGGTTGAACTCGTCCGTCGCGGTTGCTTTCCACAAACGCAAGGTGTTCACGGTGTCGTTTTTATAGCCCGAAATCGGCATATCAAACGGTACGGCGAGCACGTCATTCGTGCCGACCCAGCGCACCCGTTGCTTGCCGCTGTGGTCGAGGAAATGTTCGGTGTAACCACCAAACTGCACCCGCTGGCTGTATTCAGCACGTTCCAATTCCCACGGGTTCGGGTCGCGCAACCAATGATCAGGGTCTTCGACTTGGTAGCCGTTTTCAATGTGTTGGCGGAACATGCCGTATTCGTAGCGAATCCCGTAGCCCACTACCGGCAAGCCCAGCGTGGCGCAACTGTCCATAAAACACGCTGCCAAACGCCCCAAACCGCCGTTGCCCAAGCCCGCATCGGGTTCTTGCGAAGACACTTCCTCCATGTCGGTGCAATAGTTCAACAACGCACTTTTCGTGGGTTCGCAAATATCGAGATTCAGCAAGTTATTGCCGAGCGAACGCCCGATCAAAAATTCCAGCGACATGTAGTAAGCGCGGCGTCGTCCCGGTTGCAGGTATTCACCCCAGGTTTTGCGCCAATTCACCATTAAACGGTCGCGCAAGGTGTATGCCAATGCCTGATACAAATACACCGGCTGGCAGCCTTGAAAACGCCCCAAGTGGTAAGAAAGGTAACGCTGGAAATCATCGCCCAAGGTTTCCGCATCATTGGATAGCGGATCCAGCGGTATGGCGACATACGGGATGTAGTGATGTGAAGGGTTTTCTGTCATGCGGTTGCTCCTTTGTTGTATAGCGCCAGATAAGCGATGGCGCTGTCGTCCCATCCGAATGCATGTTTCATGCCGTTGGTCTGTAATTGCTGCCACACAGCAGGCTGATAAAAACAGTCGATTGCCCGCAGGATAGTGCCTTTCAGCACACTGGTCAGCGGCTCGTGGAAAACAAAACCGTCCACCGCATCCGTCACCGTATCCGCCAAGCCCCCGGTATGCAGCACAATCGGTGGCGTGCCATAGCGCAAGCTGTACATCTGGTTTAAGCCGCACGGTTCAAAGCGCGACGGCATCAGGAACATATCCGCGCCCGCTTCCAGCAAGTGCGCAAATTGCTCGTCATAGCCGATGAACACAAACACGCGATCGGGGTGTTGTGCCGCCAAATCCCGCAAGCGTTGTTCAAAATAGCCATGTCCCGCCCCAATCAGCGCAAAGCGAGCATCGGTGGTGGCAAGTAAATCGGGAATCGCGTTAATCACCAGATCCACGCCTTTCTGTTCCACCAAACGGCTCACCATGCCCAGCAAAGGGAATGGCAGATGCGCATCAGGATC
The DNA here is from genome assembly GCA_040415395.1 of Candidatus Thiothrix namsaraevi. Lineage (GTDB taxonomy): Bacteria > Pseudomonadota > Gammaproteobacteria > Thiotrichales > Thiotrichaceae > Thiothrix > Thiothrix namsaraevi. Next base: position 27,487 of record JBEUIR010000004.1, on the reverse strand, counting down.
CTGCGCCCCAAAGCGCCGCAACAGTGCGGCTTTATTCAGGCTTTTGCCCGGCTGGACTTGCTCAACACTGTAATGTGCAGGCAAATACGCATCGGTCGCCGGATTCCAGATGTCGTTATCAATGCCATTGAGGATGCCGCGCAACTTGTAACTGCGCGATTGCAGCAAACCATCCATGCCGTAGCCAAACGCGGGCGTGCAGATTTCCCGTGCATAGGTGGGGCTGACCGTCGTTACCGCATCCGCGTACACAATGCCTGCTTTCAGCATCGAAAAGCCGCCGTAGAATTCCGCACCTTCCGCTGACCACCAATAGCTTGGCAAGTGTAAGCTGGTGAAATCGGTCTGTGAAAAATGCCCGCCGTAAGCCAAATTGTGGATAGTGAAAATCCGTTGCGGACGTTGCGGCAACATATCCAGAAACGCGGGCACTAAGCCAGTTTGCCAGTCGTGCGCGTGCACCACATCCGGCGTCCAGTCCAGTTGCAACGCATCCCGTGCCAGTTCCGCCGCTGCGCGTGCAAACACGGTGTAACGTTCGGCATTATCCGCCCAATCGTAGCCATTCGGTTGCAAATACGGGTTGCCGGGGCGATCAAATAGCGCGGGGCAATCCACAATCCACAGCGGGAACGGGTAATCGGGATGCTGGCTTTCCAGAATCCGTACCGTGTGTATTTGCCCCGCACCTTGCAATTCCAGCCAACCCAGAATCCGCACACTAGGCAATTTGCGTAACAAATCGCGGTAGCCGGGCAGCAACAGCCGCACATCCACCTCGGCTTTGTGCAACGCCACCGGCAAACTGTACGCAACATCCCCCAGCCCGCCCGTTTTTACCAAGGGGTAGGCTTCACTCGCAACAAACAGTAGTTTCATTCAGCACGCTTGTAAAAATAGCGCCGCCAGTGGCGGCAAGGTGACTTCGACCGAATGCTCAAACCCCATCCAAGCATGAGGTTGCACCGGAATCATGCCCGCATTGCCGCAATTGCTCCCGCCGTAGTATTCCGAATCGGTGTTCAGCACTTCGCGGTAGCTCGCAGCAGCGGGAACCCCAATACGGTAAGCGTAACGGGGTACGGGGGTAAAGTTTAGCAATATAACCAACTTATCGTCGGGATTTTCACCGTGACGAATCAAACTCAACACCGACTGATCGGAATCGTGGCAATCAATCCACTGGAAACCGCGCCCGTCAAAATCGTAGTGGTGCAAGGCTGGCAAATCACGGTACAACCGGTTCAAATCGCGCAATACATGGCGAATGCTGTCATGTGCCGGGAAGTTGCATAACGCCCAATCCAGTTCCTTTTTCACGTTCCATTCTGCCCACTGCCCGAATTCACTGCCCATAAACAGCAGCTTTTTGCCGGGGTGCGCGTAATGCCAAGCATAAAACAGCCGCAGATTCGCAAAGGCTTGCCAGTAATCCCCCGGCATTTTATCCAACATGCTGTGCTTTAAATGCACCACTTCGTCGTGCGACAGCGGCAGCACGAAATTTTCCGAATACGCATAAATCTGGCTAAACGTTAGCAAGTTATGGTGGTATTTGCGGTGAACGGGGTTTTGTTCAATGTACTTAAGGTTGTCGTTCATCCACCCCATGTTCCATTTCATGCTGAAACCCAAGCCGCCGATTTCCACCGGGCGCGACACCGCAGGCCACGAGGTAGATTCTTCCGCGATCGTTAATACGCCGGGGAAATAACCATGCACCACCGTATTCATTTCACGCAGGAACGCAATCGCTTCAATGTTTTCGCGTCCGCCATACTGATTCGGCAACCATTCTCCAGCTTTGCGCGAATAGTCCAAATACAGCATCGACGCGACCGCATCCACCCGCAAACCGTCGATGTGGAATTCATCAATCCAATACAGCGCATTGGAAATCAGAAAGTTTTTCACCTCATTGCGCCCGAAATCGAAAATCAGCGTACCCCAATCCTGATGTTCGCCGCGACGCGGGTCAGCGTGTTCGTAGAGCGGTTCGCCGGTAAACTTTGCCAGCGCAAAATCATCCTTGGGAAAATGCGCCGGAACCCAATCCAGCAATACGCCAAGCCCCGCCACGTGGCAGGCATCCACAAACGCACGGAAATCATCTGGCGTGCCGTAACGGGCAGTGGGGGCGTAATAACCCGACACTTGATAACCCCACGATTCATCCAGCGGGTGTTCCGCGACGGGCATTAATTCGATATGGGTGTAATTCAAGTCGGTGACATAAGGAATCAGCGTTTCCGTAAGTTCTGCCCACGAATAGAAACGCCCATCAGGGTGTTTGCGCCAGGAGCCGGGGTGCAATTCATACACGCTCATCGGCTGGTGTTGCCAATCGAACTGTTCGCGGGCGCTAATCCACGCGCTATCTTGCCAAGGGTGCGGCACATCACTGGGAACGCGGGAAGTGGTTTCGGGACGCATGAACATTTGCTGCGCATACGGGTCGGTTTTGACCACGATGGCGTCGTGACGGTTGAGGATTTCGTACTTATAGGACGTGCCGACCGCAATGCCGGGAATGAAAATTTCCCACACGCCGGTTTCACCACGCACCCGCATCGGGTGACGCCGACCGTCCCACGCATTGAAATCACCGATCACGCTAACGCGCTTGACCGCTGGAGCCCACACCGCAAACCGTGTGCCTGCGATACCATCAACGCTGGTCGCGTGAGAACCGAGGACTTTCCAAGCGTGGTGATGGCGACCTTGACCGAGGAGATGCAAATCAAGGTCGCCCACCTGTGGAGGAAACGTATAGGGACAGACGGCATCGTGCCAGTTGCCTGCTTGTTTGTCCTGCCAGCGTAGGGCTGGATGCGAAGGAGCGGCGTCAGTTGCAGAGGGTAGCTTCGCTTCAAAACAATCAGTACCTTCCAGGCGTGTCATCAATCCATGCCCGACGACTTCAACCGCTTCAGCGGCGGGCATGAAAGTACGCAGCACCTGGTTGCCATCCGGTAGCGGATGCCATCCCAGCCAGTCAAACGGGTCGTGATGTGTGCCTTGTTGTATCCGAATCAAGTTCTCGTTCATCTCGCTGGTGTCCCTGTAGTTTTTCATGCAATTGCGATGCCAGAGTATCCGGTATGTCTGACCAGTCGAAGCGCCATGCCCAATTTCCCTCCACCGTACCGGGGGTATTCATGCGAGCAGCGCTACCTAGATGCAGCAAATCTTGTAATGGCACCATGGCTAACAGCGCACGGCTGGCGAAAATCGTGTCCAGCATGGTATCTGTTACCTGAGAAGCTTCCTCAATACCCAGCACTTTCATGACGTGTTGCTGACCTTCCACGTTCAAACCAGTAAACCAGCCTTGCAAGGTGTCATTATCGTGCGTCCCGGTATAATACACCGTGTTAGCACGTACATTGTGGGGTTTGTGTGGGTTATCCCCAAAGTGGTCGAAGCCAAATTGCAGCACACTCATGCCCGGCAACTCGTATTTATCACGCAAAGCGGTGACATCGGGGGTAATTACCCCCAGATCTTCGGCGACTAACGGGATATTCCCCAATGCCGCTTGCAAGCTGGCAAGCATGGCGTCACCGGGAACGGCCTGCCAATAGCCGTTGATCGCAGTCGGCTCGGTTGCCGGAATCATCCAGCTTGCCGCTAAACCCCGGAAATGATCCAGCCGCACCAAATCGAAAAATTCAAAGTGATACAGCAAGCGTTGTTGCCACCACTGGAAGTTTTCCGCCTGCATATTTTCCCAATGATAGTGCGGATTGCCCCAACGCTGCCCTGTTTCGGAGAAATAGTCGGGTGGAACTCCCGTTACTAAGGTGGGTGTACCGCTATCATCTAACAGGAAGCGCTGCGGGTTTGCCCACACATCCGCGCTATCGTAAGCCACGAAAATCGGCATATCACCGAACAGCGCAACACCACGTTCGGTGGCATAAGTGCGCAAGGCTTGCCATTGCAACCAGCAAGCGTATTGCTCGTGGATGATGGCAGCAAGGGCTTCGGCGTGTTCGCCGCGTGCCGTGAACAGTGTTTGGGGATCGCGGCTGCGGAAGGCTACTGGCCATTCAGACCATTCCTTGGCGTCGAACTGCTGTTTTAGCACCATGAACAGGGCGTAGTCTTCGACCCAGTGCTTTTGGTCAGAGTACCACGAATCGAAAGAAAGCGGCTGCTGCGCAGTTCCCCCCATCCCCAGCCCTTCCCCCGCAAGGGGTGAAGGGGGCGAAGAAAATAGATCTGGGTTTACGGCGAATGCTGACGCGCATTGATACGGTGACAGTCCCGCCAGCGGCACACCCAAGGGCAACATTTGCCAGACTTTAAAACCGGCTTCTGCCAGCCAATCGACCCAGCGATACGCATCCGCATCCAATTTACCGCTCGGCAAGGAAGTCGGGTGCAGCAATACGCCCGCTGCCCGTCCTATGGTTTGTATCCCCATTAAGTATTCCTACGCATCGTGCCAGCATTTTCAGCGCCTGCACCACCTTGTGACATCGGTTTATCCAAATACGCGGGCGCATCCACACCCAACATTTCGTACAGTTTGCGCAATTGCTGGCGAAACAAGCGCTCGAAATCGCGCACGCTATCCGCCGGATTATAATCACCAAACCACCAGAACCAGTCCGACCCTTCGCAAATCCCCAACTGACGGCTGGCGAGTGCTTGCTGTTGGGTATCTAACGTACCCGCTGTCATTACCTCGTCGAAGGCGACTTTGGCAGCAGCAAGGTAATCCCACCCACGGTTTTTATCGAGTGAACCGATCCACGTCGAAAACGAGCCATACACCCAACTGCCCGCACAAATGGCAGGCAAGGTGCGTGTCGGCAAGTTGCTGGCTTCTGCAAACGTCACCATTTTGATTTGGTCGGAATTGCTCAGCGCGGCATACAGCGCATCCAAGAAATACGCGCCGTTTTTCGGGTAATATTCCCACGCATTTTCGCCGTCCAGAATGATTGACACCACTTGATTGGAGGCATTGTGATTCAGAAATACCGCAATGTTTTCCAAGTGTTGCACGAAATCCGCCACCGCATCGCGGGCGTGCCAAGTGCTATACTTAAAGCCGATCAAATCCGACAAGCCATCATCGCGGAAGAACACGCGCACCTTGCTATCCGCTTGCTGATAGGGCATGAACAGGCTGCGTTTGCTGTGTTCGTCTTCGCCATTGTAACCGGATAAACGGCAACTGTTGCGCCACACGCCTTCCCCGGAAGCTGTCCAACGAATCCCCAGCTCATCCAGCAAGCTTACCGCATCTTCGCTAATCCCACCTTCCGACAACCACACACCTTGCGGTTTCATGCCGAAATAATGCTGGAATACGTCAATGCCTTGCTGCAAATGCCAGCGTGACCGCGCTTCGCCATCCGGGTAATGCGTGGTTTGTGGCACAGGTGCATCCGGCAAGGAACAGCGCAGATTATTGAAATCATTAAGTAACGGCACAATCGGGTGCATGTACGGCGTCATCGACAACTCCACCTGCCCGCATTCCGCCAGCTTGCGGTAACGCGGAATCAGGTTTGCCAGACAATCGCGGATAACCCCCAGCAAATCGCGCCGATCCGCCGCGCTGAACTCACCGCCCTGCTGCATCAAACGCTGCACCGTCGGCAAGTCTTGCAATGATTGCCCCAGCCACGCCAAGTGATACCAGGTCAGCAAATCCAAAAAGTACTGATCGCTCACATACACCAAGGAGCAACGAAAGTGCTTACTGCCAACCCCCGATTCATCGGTAGCGCCAATCATCTTGAACAAGCGCTGGAATGGCGCGTGCATGTGAATCATGGTCGGTGCATGACAACGCTGGCATTCGGCAATCAATTCAGCACGTGCCGCCGTATCCGCAGGCACGGGTTCAACCCCTGCCAGCAGATTCAGCAACTTATCCTGTATCGGCGCACCCTTGCTAAGGAAAGCGCTTAATTGCTGGGCGTAATCGTCGATCTGCTCCAGCAACACCGGGGCAAAGTTAACCACGCTGCGCATCCGGCTGTGTTTTTCCAGATGCGCCGCCATGTCGCTATAGTCTTTGATACCATGCAAATACACCCACGGCAGGCGGTATTCACCGTCCAACCCGTTGCGATACCACGGCTGGTGCATGTGCCAGCAGAGCACAACATTTAACTGGCCATTCGCCATAATACATCCTTATCGCCTGTGCGTAGTTTCTGCCCCATCATTTCGGCTGTGACCAGCACGATACCTTCGGGGGTGACATGGAAACGTTTGCGGTCGAGTTCGAGATCTTCCCCGATAATCGTACCGTCGGGGATCACCGTGCCTTTGTCGATAATGGCTTTGGTTATCCGGCAATTTTCCCCAATGCTCACTTTGGGTAAAATCACGCTATCACGCACATGGCTGTATTTGCCAATCGTGGTAGCAAAAAACACCAACGAGCGTTTGACCCTTGCACCGGAGAGAATACAACCGGCTGAAATCAGTGAATCAATGGCCTCACCCCGGCAACCTTCATCGTCGAAAATGAATTTAGCGGGTGGATATTGTGCTTGGTAAGTCCACACTGGCCAGTCACGGTCATACAAGTTCAGTTCGGGTTCGACGGCGCACTGTTCCATATTGGCTTGCCAATAAGAATACAGCGTTCCCACGTCACGCCAGTAGCCAGGGTCGCCGTTTTCCTTGCGGAACGGATAAGCCATTGCCTTGGCGCTGTGGATGTTGGCAGGAATAATGTCCTTGCCAAAATCACGCGACGAATGCGCTTTCGCGGCATCTTCATACAGCACTTTGTAGAGGAAATCGCGCGAAAAAATATAAATCCCCATGGACGCCAACGCCATCCCCGGCTTACCCGCAATTTCTTCAGGATGCTCAGGCTTCTCCGTGAATTTGGTAATGCGCAATTGCTCATCGACCGACATGACCCCAAAACCTTTGGCTTCTTCGACCGGCACTTCAATACAACCCACGGTGAAATCGGCGTGGTGATCGTAGTGATGTTTCAACATGCGCGAATAATCCATCGTATAAATATGGTCGCCACCCAATACCAACACGTAATCCGGGTCGTGGCGTTGCACAATGTCGAGATTCTGGAACAGCGCATCTGCTGTCCCCTGATACCATTCCTTTTTGCTGGTGCGTTGCTGTGCGGGGAGAATTTCGACGAATTCGCCGATTTCCGCCCGCATAAACCCCCAAGCGCGTTGCAAATGGCGAATCATGGAATGCGATTTGTATTGCGTCAGCACCCCAACCCGCCGAATGCCCGAATTCACGCAATTGGACAAGGCAAAGTCAATAATGCGGTATTTGCCACCAAATGGCACAGCCGGTTTTGCCCGCCACATGGTCAGGTCTTTCAAGCGCGACCCTTCACCGCCCGCTAACACCAACGCTAAGGTTTTGCGGGTCAATTCCGTGACCATCTTCGGCTCAGTGTAATACCGGTACAGCTTCGCCTGTTGATCTTTATCCAGTGTCATGATGTTTTCCTATGGTGCAATGCAGCCGCCAGCGCCCCTTGTAAGCCGAGCCGCGTATTGGTAATTAAGTAAATCGGCATTTGCTGAACCAAGCCAGCCATCCTGCCTTTGTCAAAACAAGCCGCCAAAAACCGAGGTGTCTGTAACCACGCTTGAATGCGAGCGGAAATGCCTCCCGCCAAATACAAGCCGCCGCGTGGCTGGTAAAGCAGCGCCATATTGCCGACCCAGTTAGCGTAAATATCGGTAAACAGCTCCATTGCCGCCAGCGCTATCGGGTCGCCCGCTTGGGCAGCGCTATTCACTTCCGCCCCACCGCGTTCACGCAACTCATCCGGCAAATTACCCGTCATATCATGCAGACAAAACTGGTAAACCTGATTCACGCCGGGGCCAGACAAGACCCGTTCCCACGACACATGGCTGAAACGCTGGCGCATAAATGCCAGCAAACGTTCTTGCTGCGCATTCGCAGGTGCAAAATCGGTATGCCCGCCTTCGGTCGCAAAACTCTGGTAATCACCCTTCGTATCCGCTTGCATCCATGCCAACCCCAAGCCTGTCCCCGCGCCCGTAATTACACGCGGTTCCCCATTTCCTGAGCGTAGCCGCAGGGAATCCCCAGCATTCAACACCACATAATCTTCTGCCGTTAGCGTGGCAACACCTGCCGCCGCCGCTTGGAAATCATTCATAAAAAGAAGCTGTGGGGTATTCAGCAAGGCTTGCAGCGCGGCATGTTCCAGCGTCCAATCCAGATTGGTGAGGCGAATTGGCTGATCGGCTTGTACCGGCCCGGGCAAGGCCAAACAGACACAATCCGGCGTAACGGTTTGCTGCGTATCTACCAAGAACTGCCGCAACAACGCCTCAGCACTGACAAATTCGCTACTGGCATACACATGCTCGAAGCACACCGTTGTCGCCTGCGCCTCGGCCTGCACCCATGCCAGCCAGCTTTTTGTACCGCCAATATCACCAGCAATTACATTCATCGACTACCCTGTGGTTTACGTGTGCGTTTTTGGGTTATGGCTTGTTATGCCTTGATCGTAGCAAGCTTGGGCAAACCATACTCTGCTACAGGTCAATATATATGTGTTTATCCAGCCCGTTGTTGAGCGCGTTGTTGCCGATAGTAATTAATTAAACCATTGGTGGAAGCGTCATGCGAGGTCACGGGTTCGGCTGCATTCAATTCAGGCTGGATGCATTTCGCCAATTGCTTACCCAACTCGACACCCCACTGGTCGTAAGAGTTCAGATTCCAAATAATGCCTTGCACGAAAATCTTGTGTTCATATAACGCTATCAGCATCCCCAACGCGTGCGGGGTGAGTGCCGTCAGCAATAAAGCATTACTAGGGTGATTACCAGCAAACACTTTGGGCGCATGAGGCGGGGTCACGCCACTGTCGCGGGTTTCTTGCAAAGTACGCCCCCGCATTAGCGCCTCGGTTTGCGCCAAAAAGTTTGCCATCAAAATATCGTGCTGCGCGTGCAAATCGGTCGGGGGCGTGACGGAAATAATGAAATCAGCCGGAATCAACCGTGTGCCTTGGTGAATCAGTTGGTAGAACGCATGTTGCCCATTAATACCACTCGTCCCCCAAATAATCGGCCCGGTGGCATAATCCACGGCGTTGCCATCACGATCGACCGATTTGCCATTGCTTTCCATATCGGCTTGCTGCAAATACAAGGGCAAGCTGCGCAAGTAATGATCGTAAGGCAGGATAACTTGCGATTCTGCCCCAAAATAATTGCTGTACCACACGCCTAATAGTGCAAGGATGACCGGCATATTGCACTCCAACGGTGCATCACGGAAATGCTGATCCATTGCGTGTGCGCCATCCAGCAAGGCAATGAAATTTTCCGACCCGACTGCCAATACCACTGAAAGCCCAATCGCTGACCACAGCGAATAGCGCCCCCCGACCCAATCCCAGAAACCGAACATATTCTCAGGGTCAATCCCAAACCCCATCACCGCTTCCCGATTGGTGGAAACCGCCACGAAATGCTTGGCGATGTGTGCGTCATCGGCAGCGTGTTGCAAAAACCAGTGCCGTGCATGGTGCGCATTGGTCATGGTTTCTTGGGTGGTAAAGGTTTTGGAGGCGACGATAAACAACGTGGTTTCAGGGTCAAGGCTTGCGAGCTTTTCGACAATGTGTGCGCCATCCACGTTGGACACGTAATGCATATTCAGACGCGGGTGGCGATAGGCTTTCAGGGCTTGGTACACCATGTGCGGCCCCAAATCAGAACCGCCGATACCGACGTTCACCACATCCACAATCGGCTTGCCGGTATAACCTGTCCAGCTACCGCTGCGCACCCGTTCGGCGAAAGCACTCATTTGTTCGATCACCGCATTCACCGCTGGCATGACATTTTCACCGTCAACCAGCACCGGCGTATTGCTGCGATTGCGCAAGGCAGTGTGCAATACGGCGCGGTGTTCGGTGTTATTGATGGTGTCACCTTGGAACATGCGTTCGCGCCAGCCTGCCACATCCGCCGCTTCCGCGAGTTGCATCAGCAGTTGCAGGGTTTCAGTGGTAATCCGGTTCTTGGAATAGTCGAGGAAAATATCGCCGACTTGCAGGGAAAAGCGTTCAAACCGCACAGGGTCAGCCGCAAACAGTTCGCGCAAATGCACGTCGCGGAGGGTTGCAGAATGCTGTTGCAGGGCGGTATGAATGGGCTGGTGCAATGCCGGTAGTGTGCCAGCATGGGATAAGTGTTCCGTGGTGATGGGCATGAATTCTCCTTCTGTGTGTAACCAGCAATATAGTTATGCAAATTCTATGCCGGAAAACCACTCGCTTGCCTTGATCTAGCGCAGGTTTATTGTTGTAAAGCGTACAGGATTTTCCCTCAACGCAGGTGAATACGCAATGAAATTTTGCCCCAATTCAGTGCGTAGCGCTCAGCAATCAGATCCACCGGTTGGAATCTTACAAGAACGGATTCTGCCTGTTGCCGCTTGGATTTTGATTTTGTAACGCGCAACCCCATTGGCATTTATATTTTGCTCGTATTCTTGCGTAAGCGTATTCAGGGTTAAACTGCCACTGACCCCCGCAATTCCAGCATTGGGCTTGTAGCGAATGCTAGGGGTTACGCTGTTAGAACCCGTCACCGTCACCCCCTTAAAATCGGGTATCGTATCCAAGAGGATTTCTTCAGCCGCATTGGTGTTACCGGGACCGTAATTGCAACCGGAAGCATCAATCGCATTGTCAGCGTCGCAATCCACGAACACAATCCAGCCATTATCAAAGCCACCTGATGTTGCACAAGCGCTGCCATCCGCATTGCGCACACACATGGTGACAGGGTAATTACGTTTTACCGCTTCTGCACGCACGTAGTTGAGGGTGGAAACCAGTTGGTTATTGAGGGCAGTCAGGCGATTGTTTTCCACCATTTCACGCAATGACGGCGTAGCGACGGCGGCAAGTATTGCCACGATGGTGACGGTGACGATGAGTTCAATGAGCGTCAAACCGCGCTGTGAGTGTTTGTTCATGAAGCATTCCCTTTGCTGTGTCTTATTGTTGGGATCAGGGAAGAAAAGGCGTCCATGCCGTGCACGTACTTCCTTGTGTGACGCAGTATACCGGTTTCGCCATTTATCAGCGGTGAATGTGGGATGAACGGCTACCCGCAGCAGATTAACCGCGTTAACGGACTACTTGCGCCAAAATGCCGGGGTTAAAATCACCAACATGGTGAACAATTCCAAACGTCCCATTAACATCGCCAGACATAACCACCATTTAGAAAAATCATCGAGGCTTTTGAATGTGCCTGCGACCTCCCCAAGCCCAGGTCCCAAGTTATTCAAAGTGGCAGCAACGGCAGAAAATGCGGTAATCTGATCGTACCCCCGCGCCATTAGCACCAGCATAAACACCACAAACACCGCGATATACACCGAGAAAAAGCCCCACACCGCCTGCATCACATTTTCCGGCAACGGATTACGGTTGATTTTGATGCTGATGCGGGCATTGGGATGAATCAGGCGATTGACTTCACGAATCCCCTGTTTCACCAACAGCAGGAAACGAATGACCTTCATGCCTCCGGCGGTAGACGCAGCACACCCGCCAATAAAACTGGCAAACAACAGCAACACCGGCAAAAATCCCGGCCATTCACTGTACCCTGTGGTCGTAAAGCCGGTGGTCGTCCCAATGGATACCACATGAAACATCGAATGCCGCAATGTTTCCGCGAAGGTTTCATAGGTTGAGTTGTAAGCCAAATACAGCGTGCTGATCACTGTCAACCCTAACATTAAACTGACATAGGCACGAAACTCCGAATCCCGCACATACCCCATGAGACTGGCATTGCGCCAAGCGATGAAATGCAGCCCGAAATGCACCCCAGAGAGCAACATAAATACGATGGCAACCGTCTCAATGGCACCGCTATCGTAATACCCAAGGCTGGAATCATGGGTTGAAAACCCACCAATTGCCACGGTACTAAAACTGTGGGAAATCGCATTAAACCAGTCCATACCTGCCAGGCGGTACGCAACCGCACACAATACCGTCAACACCAAATAGATATACCACAGCAATTTAGCGGTTTCGGTAATGCGCGGAGTAAGCTTGGCATCTTTCATCGGCCCCGGCGTTTCGGCGCGATAAAGCTGCATCCCCCCAACCCCCAAGATCGGCAGAATCGCCACGGCCAACACGATAATACCCATGCCCCCTAGCCATTGCAGTTCCTGACGGTAAAACAGCATGGAACGCGGTAAACTGTCCAAACCGATAATGACCGTCGCCCCGGTCGTGGTCAACCCAGAAACAGACTCAAATACCGCATCGGTCACGGATAATTCCACCGATTCCGATAGGATGAAAGGCAACGACCCCGATAAGCCCAACACCACCCAAAACAACACCACAATCAAAAAGCCATCGCGAGAACGCAATTCGCTGCGCTCACGGTAAACCGGTAGCCACAATAAAAAACCACCGCCTAATAACAAGGCAAAACTTTTCCAAAACGACAAGATTTCCGGGTCATCCATTGCCCAGCCGATCAGGATAGGCGGCAGCATGGTCAGGCTAAACACCATGATCAATAAGCCTAACACTCGTTGTATGACTTTGAATTGCATAGGCTTAAAAGAATTGGATGCCGACTTGGAACAGTTTCTCCACCGCAGGCACGTAACGTTTGTCCGTCACCAGCATAATGATGTGGTCATTTTCCTGCACCACCAATTCAGCAGCAGACATCAAAATGCTATCCCCGCGCACCAATGCGCCAATGGTCGCACTGGGAGGCAATTTGATTTCATCCAAACGCCTGCCCACCACCCGCGAGGTTTTGTAATTGCCATGTACCACCACTTCAATCGCTTCCGCCGAACCGCGCCGCAACGCGTGTACCGCCACAATATCGCCCCGGCGAATATGCGTCAGTAACGCGCCTATGGTCACTTGCTGCGGCGAAATCGCAATATCAATGCTGCTTTCCACCAAATCAATGTAACTGGGGCGGTTAATCAGGCACATGACCCGTCTTGCCCCCAAACGCTTCGCCAACATGGAAGACAAAATATTGGCTTCGTCGTCATTGGTAATCGCCACAAACACATCGGTATTGTCGATGTTTTCCTCACTCAGTAAGCTTTCGTCAGCGGCATCGCCTTCCAGCACAATGGTTTTATCAAGGCGTTCGGCGAGCTTGGCGGCACGTTCATTATCTTTCTCAATGATTTTGACGTGATAACGGGATTCTTCCAGCAAGCGTGCCAAGCGATTCCCAATATTGCCGCCACCTGCCAGCATAATGCGCTTATAGGGCTTATCGAGCTTGCGTAATTCGCTAATAATGGCGCGGATGTGTTTGGGGCTGGCAATGAAGAAAATTTCATCATTGACTTCCACCACCGTGGCTTCGGTCGGGTTAATCGGCTTGCCTTTGCGGAAAATTGCCGCAACCCGTGCTTCCACACCCGGCATGTGTTCACGCATGGCTTTCAAGGGGGAACCAATCAACGGGCCATCGTGTAACGCTTTCACCCCGACCATTTGCACCTTACCATTGGCAAAGCTGATTACTTGCAAGGAACCGGGGTGGGAAATCAGGTTAAAAATATGCTCTGTCACCAATTGTTCCGGGCTGATCAGCACATCAATCGGCACCGCTGCATCGTTAAACAATTCGGGGCGATCCAAATAATGCGAGGAGCGAATCCGCGCAATTTTGGTCGGCGTATGGTACAGCGTATGCGCAATCTGGCAGGCAACCATATTGATTTCATCGCTATTGGTCACTGCCACCATCATATCGGCATCCTCGATTCCGGCACGTTCCAGCACCCGTGGGTAGGAAGCCTGCCCCACCTCCACCCGCACGTCGAGTTTTTCACGCAAGTCGCGCAAGGCAGTGGCATTGGTGTCCACAATCGTGACATCGTTGTCTTCGTTTACCAATGAAGCGGCAACGGAATGACCCACTTGCCCAGCGCCGAGAATCAGGATTTTCATAGCGTCGCTTAGCGTCCGTATTTTTTCGGGTCAACATTGAGGGAGCGCATTTTGCGGTACAAGTGGGTACGCTCCATTTTCACCTGATCCGCGAGTTTGCTCACATTGCCATCGGCTTGTTTGAGCTGGTAAATCAGGTAGTCGTGTTCAAACTGCTCGCGGGCTTCCCGTAGCGGCAGATCAAACAGGCTTTCGGGAATTTGCCCGATTTCCTGTGAAAACACAGGAATGCGTGCACCGACGGACTCTTCCACCTCATCCAGCGACACCTCCGTCTCAGTACCCAAAATCAGCAAGCGCTGCACCAGGTTGCGCAATTCGCGGATATTGCCCGGCCAGGAATGATTACGCAGAAAATTCTGCGCCGCCAGCGAAATATGCCGGTACGGCAAACCGTCTTGTGCGGTCAGAATATCAACGTAATGATTCAGTAATTCCGGCACATCTTCGGGGTGGTCGCGCAACGGCGGGATCATGACCGGCACGACATTCAGTAGGTAATACAATTCCTCATTGAATTTACCGCCACGCACATCATCCAGCAAATCGTGGGAGGAAGACACCATCAGGGTAATATCCATATCCACCCAATCACTGCCACCGATACGCATGTAGCGGTTTTCCTTGAGGGTATGCAGCAAGCGGGTCTGGGTATCCTGATCCAATTCATAGATTTCAGCGAGGAACAGCACCCCACCATTGGCTTCATCCAGCAAGCCGTATTGAATTTTGCCCTGCTCCTCACGCCCAAACAGCAAATGGCTGAGCGTGGTCACATGATCTTTACCTGCTGCACTCAAGGCAGCCCGCACAAACGGGCGATTTTTACGGCTACTGATGGCATGAATATGACGGGCAAACGTTTCCTTACCCGTACCCGGCTCGCCATACAACAGCACGCGGCTATCGTGTTGCGCAATGCGTTTGGCTTGTTCACGCAAGCGTTGCATGGATTGGCTACTGCCTACCGGTTCCAAAGAGCTGACCATTTGTTTGCGCAAGCCCCGGTTTTCTTTTTCCAGTTGACTGGCACGCAAGGCATTGCTAATGGTCAGCAACATTTTTGCCATCGACAGTGGCTTTTCAATGAAATCGTGTGCGCCGAGTTTGGTGGCTTCCACGGCAGTTTCAATCGTGCCATGCCCCGACATCATAATGACCGGGCAACACAGCGTATCGTTTTCACGCCATTCTTTGAGCAAGGAAATACCGTCTTGCCCCGGCATCCAAATATCGAGCAAAATCAGGTCAGGTTTGCGACTGCGGTGCAGTTCGCGGGCTTTGGCAGCATTTTCAGCCGTGACTACCCGATAGCCTTCGTCTTCGAGAATTTCACTGACAAGCTGGCGAATATCCGGCTCGTCATCCACCACCATAATGTATTGTGCGGTCAT
>JBEUIR010000004.1:5299-12000 GCA_040415395.1 Candidatus Thiothrix namsaraevi | reverse complement strand
GGAAACTTTACGCTGATTATAGCGCCTCCGCTCTCATGATTGCGGGCGCTGATGTATCCGCCGTGCTCCTCAACGATTTTTTTAACAATCGCCAAGCCCAAGCCGGTGCCTTTGTGTTTGCTGGTAACGTAAGGCTCGAACAAGCGTGGCAATAATTCTGGCGCAATCCCAGAGCCATTATCCCGAACACTGAGTATGGCTTGTTTGCTATCCACTTGGTATTGCGTACTGATAGTCACGCTGGCGGGGCTGACGTGATGTTCCTCCAAAGCCTCCAGCGCATTTTTGGTCAAATTCACCAGCAGTTGGCGAATGCGGTGAATATCCAGCGCTAACGCAGGCAAATTCGGAGCCAGTTCCAGATGAATCTGCACCTGTCCTTCATTCAAGCGGTACAACTCAGCAACTTCCTGCACCAGCGCATTCAGGTTCACCGACTGGAGGCGTAAGCTGGGGGCGCGGGCGTAATCACTAAAGGCATTCACCATCGACTTGAGGTTGTCGACTTGCTGCACAATCGTATTGGTCATGCGTTGCAGGAAACTGGCAGAGTCGGCACTGAGTTCCCCCGCCAATTTGCGGTGCAAACGTTCCGCCGAAAGCTGAATCGGGGTCAGCGGATTTTTGATTTCATGCGCCAAGCGCCGCGCCACTTCGCCCCACGCCGCATCGTGTTCGGACTGAATCAAATCCGTCACATCATCAAAGACCAACACGGAACCTTGCTGCCCCGACACGCCTTGTGGCAAGGAAGCGCCCCGGCACACCAAAATCACCCGCCCGTCTTCGGTATTCAAGGTGATTTCAGCCTGCCATTCACGCCCGGTGAGCATGTCTTGCCAATGCGTTTGCACCATATCAATGAAAGGCTGTAACGCGGGCAGCTTATCCCCCAACTCACTCAAGGTTTTACCGACTTGATCCAGCAAGGGTTGGCGCAAAATGCTGTTAGCCGCCGAATTCACGCGCCGAATCGTACTGGCTTCATCCAGCGTAATGACCCCGGACGATAAATGTTCCAACACCACATGCAGGTAATCGTGTTCCTGTTGCAACTGGCGGCGGGCTTGTTCACGTTCCACCCGTGCATCTGACAGACGCTTGGTCATGGTATTGAACGAACGTGCCAAGATGCTGAAATCATCGCGTTCCGAGACAGGCAATTTCTTATCCAAATCACCAGCAGCAACCGCAAGCGTCCCCTCCACCAAGATGCGTACTGGGCGCGTCAAGCGCCGCGAAAACACAAACGCCGCCCACAAAGAAAACAAAGTAGTCAACACCATAATGACGATAATCATCAGGCGAAACATCTTTTTCAGCACATCGCGCTGATACACCAGACTTGTGTATTCATTACGCCCTGACAACACGCTTTCAGCCAAAGCACGCTCCCGCTCCGCTATCGGAAAGCGGGCGGTAAGGATAGCCTGATATTCGCTCTCACGCCCATAACTAACCTTCAGCGCCACCCGTGAAAACAGCTTATCCGTACCTTCCGGTTCAAGTGCGTAATAATAATCACGGATTTGCATGGCACGAAATAAACCCTGCCCCGGCATTTGCGGAATCAAGGTTTCGGTATCTTCCAATGCCAGCGCCAACAATTGCTGGGAATAATCCAGCAGCACGATTTCACTTGCACCGATACTGAGAAATTTCTCCAATAACAGCGGGATTTCGTGCACCTCTTTGCCGTGCAGGCTAGGGTGGAAACGCCTTAAGGCATCCAAATATTGACGGTGACGGGTTTCCAGTGCCAACTCGCTCAATTCGAGCGAATCCCCCAAGGCACGCTCCACCGACACTGAAAACCAGCGGTCAATGCGTGTACCGATCAGGTTAACGGCAAACAGCGAGACAAATAAGACAGGCAATAAGGTTAGGATCAGAAACCCCGTCATTAAGCGCAAGGTAAAACGCGAACCCGCTTGCCGGGTGCGCCACTGATTAAATACTTTGACCAAATTACTGAGAATAACCACACTCAGTAACACCAGCGTCAGCACACTGAGGTAAAAATGCCAATCCCCATAACGCTGGAGATTGCTGGGGCTGAGTGTCGCCAGATTCAATAAGGTCAACGACACCATCAGCAATAAAAACACTAACAGTAACGGCAGCCATTGCCACCAACGGTTTTTTAGGGAATCGGCCACAGCACTCCATCACTTTCCAGTGAATAGCGGTCAGAAAATAATGACTTCAGTTTCAACGGCAACTCCAATGATTGCTGAGTAAGCGTAGCGGTCACAAAAATAGCCGCATTATCTCCCCACGCATCCCCCGGTAGCGCTGGCAAGCGATAATCGCTCAAGGCTCCCATTTGTTCTAAGGCTGCGGGCAGATTCGGGAAGTTCCAGCTCTGCTTGGTATCCTGGCGCACAACCTGATACTGCTTGCTCAATGGATGGTATTTTAGTTCAGTTTTCACCACCACCAAGGGTTTTTGGGTATTCCACCACCAAGTGTTATGCCACTCCAAGGTAAAGCGGGTTTCGTTTTGTAGCGTCAAGCCATTCAACAAGCCTTCACGCAAATAATCACTCAGGTCGTAATCCAATTTGAGGGTGGTTATCAATTGCTTGGGGGGCTGAATCCGAATAGAAAACTCCTGAAAACGGATGCTGCTTTCAGAAGCCTGCACCTGCCCCACACAAGCGCACAGCAATAGCAGTCCGGTGACTAAAAATCGCTGCATTATGGATAATTTGCTGATCACGGTATTGTTTCCTGCACTGCTTTGCCCAATCGTGCGTAGTAAAACCCATCCATGCCCTGTTCCCCCGGCAAAATTTGCCGCCCGACGGTTTGGGCATGACCCCATGCAGCCTCGATGGGCTGCAGGTAAGCATCAGGGTGTTCCGCCAAAAAAGCTTCCACCTGACGGCTGTTTTCATCCGGCAAAATTGAGCACGTCGCATACAGCAACTGCCCGCCGGGGCGCAAAGTATGCCACAAACTGCGCAATAAACGCGCCTGTTCTTGTTGCAATTCGGCAATATCGCTGTCACGGCGTAATACTTTAATATCCGGGTGGCGACGGATGACGCCAGTAGCTGAACATGGCGCATCCAGCAAAATACGGTCGAATAATTGACCATCCCACCAAGTTTCCAATTCCCCCGCATCCGCTGTTACCAGTTGCGCCTGCAAATTCAGGCGTGTCAGGTTTTCGGTGACACGTTTGAGGCGTGATTCGCTTTCATCGAGTGCCATTAAGTGCAAGCCGTCGGTGCGCTCCAGCAAGTGGCTGGTTTTGCCACCGGGAGCAGCACACGCATCCAGTACGCGCATTCCGGCTTGGCAATCCAGCAATTGTGCGGCGAGTTGCGCAGCAGCATCTTGCACCGACACCGTACCGCTGAAAAAGCCGGGAAGTTGTTCGACACCGACGGGGGTTTGCAAGATCAAAGCGCTATCCACAGCGGGGACAAGCTCCGCCGCAATGCCCGTCGCTTGCAGCAAGGCTTGATACGCCGCCGTGGTTTGCACCCGTTGATTAACGCGCAACGTCATCGGCGCGTGCGTATTGCTGGCGCTGAGAATGTCTGCCCAGTCGTCCGGCCACGCGCTTTGCAGGCGTTTAAGCAGCCAGTCGGGGCAAGCGTAACGTGCCGTAACGCTGCTATCCGCTTGCACCAACAATTCGGCTTGCTGGCGGATAAAGGTGCGTAACACGCCATTCACCAGTTTGCCCGCCCAGTCTTTTTTGAGCTTTTTGGTGGCTTTAACGGTTTCGTTGACAGCGGCATGGTCGGGTTTGCGCTGGTAAATGAGCTGGTATAGCCCAATGCGCAACAGGCATTCCACGTCTTTGTCCGCCGGTTTTAGGGCTTTCTTCACCAGTTTTTTGAGGATGGCGCTTAAACGCTCGTGCCAGCGCAAGGTGCCGAAACACATATCGCGCAACAGCGCCTGATCTTGCGGATTGAGCGTCGCAATTGTGCGGTCTTGCAACACCTCGGTAAGGGATTCGCCCTCATAAATCACCCGTTGTAAGCACAACGCCGCCGTAGCGCGGGCGCTCACAACTGCACTCCTAGCAACGAACGCCCGTTGAGGAATTGCTCGGCGGTTAAGCGTTTGCCGCCAGGGAGTTGCAGACTGAGGATACGCACGACCCCCTCACCCGTGGCAATGTCGACGCCGGATTTGCTTTCGGCAATGACCGTGCCGGGCGTTCCACTGCCTTCCCCCATCTGCGAGGCGAAGAGGCGCAAGGGTTGCCCTTCGTACAAGGTAAACGCCACCGGATACGCATCAAACGCACGGATGGTACGGTCAATCACTGCCGCTGCTTGTGTCCAGTCGATTTGCGCTTCTGCCTTGGTAAGTTTATGGGCGTAATTGGCGAGGGTATCGTCTTGCACTTCGGGTTGCAGCTTGCCTGCTGCCAGCAATTCCAACGTATGCAACAACGCGGTTGCGCCCTGTGCCGCCAGTTTGTCGTGGATGCTTTGCCCGCCATCTTGCGGGGTAATCGGGCAAACGGCTTTGTACAACATATCGCCGGTATCCAAGCCTGCTGCCATTTGCATAATGGTGACACCGGTTTCGGTATCACCCGCCTGAATCGCGCGTTGAATCGGTGCTGCCCCGCGCCAGCGCGGCAATAATGAGCCGTGGATATTGAGACAACCGTAACGCGGAATATCCAGTACCGCTTGCGGCAAAATCAAGCCATACGCCGCTACGATCATCACATCGGGGGCGTAATCACGCAGGGTTTGCTGCGCGTCGGGCGGTTTCAGGGAAAGCGGCTGTTCGACCGGAATACCAGCGGCGACCGCGACCTGTTTCACCGGACCAAAGGTGAGCTTGCGCCCGCGTCCCGACGGACGGTCAGGTTGGCAATACACCGCCACCACGTCATGCCCCGCTGCTAACAAAGCCTGCAAGGCAGGGACAGCAAATTCGGGCGTTCCCGCGTACACGACCCTCATGCGATGATCGCTTTGGCGGCAGCAGCGCGGCGTTCTGCCAATTTAGCCTGTTCTTTTTCCCACTTTTGCACCACTTTGCGGGCGCGTTGTTGCTTGAGGGTGGAGAGGTAGTCGACGAATAATTTGCCATCCAAATGGTCGATTTCGTGTTGGATACAAATCGCCAGCAACTCATCGAAGTCTTGCTCCAGCACTTCACCTTCGCGGGTCAGGGCGCGTAACCGGATGCGTTCGGCACGGGTCACTTTTTCGTAGTAATCGGGAACCGAGAGACAGCCTTCCTCGTGTTCGATTTTGCCTTCTTTGTGCAAAATTTCCGGGTTGATCAGGCACAGCCGCTCCGTTTTCGTTTCCGAAATATCCAAGGTGATAATGCGCTGATGAATGTTGACCTGTGTTGCCGCCAAGCCAATGCCTTGGTTGGCGTACATGGTTTCAAACATATCATCCACAATCTGTTGGATGCTCGCGTCAACCTGGGCAACCGGCGCGGCTTTCTTGCGCAAACGCGGGTCTGGATGGTGTAAAATCTCTAGTTGTGCCATTGTAAATACCGAAAATCTAAAAGTTCTGAATGTTTATCTGCTCATAGTTTATTATAAACAGCACATCCAACCCATAATAACGACAAGGATACCACCATGCGGCATTCTTCTGCTTTTTTCTTAAACACCCTGTGCCTTAGCATCGGGGCGACTCTTGTGCTTAGCGGCTGCGGCGCAACCACCACAACCCCGCGCGGGGGCGCAGACCCTTACGACAAGTATTATGGGCAAGTGACCTCGCAATCAAGTGATGCCGTTGATTCCGGTAACATTATCGTCAACCCCGCCGCACCCAACAGCTATGTGGTCAAAAAAGGTGATACCTTATGGCGCATTGCGCGTAAATTCCTGAACACGCCCTGGCATTGGCCGGAAATCTGGGACAAGAACCAACGCATTGCCAACCCGCATCAGCTTTACCCCGGCGATGTCTTGACCTTCGATTACGCCAACGGCGCAAACGGCGATAAATTGCAACCGCGCATTCGCGTTGACCGTCGTGGGCAAGGTGAACCCATTTCAACCTTGGCGGAATTCATGCTGTGGCCAAGAGTGCTGGATGAGGCAACGATTAAGAATGCGCCGTATATCCTCGCCTCACGCGATGATCGCCAGTTGATTACCGAGGGCGAAACCATTTACATCAAAAACTTGCGTAATGCACAAGCAGGGACACGCTGCGCTATCTTCCACCCCAATAAAGCGTTACACGACCCACGCACCGGGCAATTGCTCGGCTATGAAGTCAGCTATGGCGGTTACAGCCGGATCGAGCAGGTGGATAACACCTCAACCGCTACTGTGGTGGATGCGAAACGTGAAATCCGCAAAGGCGACCGCTTGCTTGCCCCGCTTGATGAGGTGGCTTACCTGAATGGCGTAATCCATGCGCCCAACACCAAGATTCGCGGTGATATTGTTTCGTTGTTTGATGCGGAAGCGATTAGCGGCAATCACATGATTGCAGTCATCAACAAAGGACAGCGTGATCGCATTGAAGTGGGGCATACGCTGGGCGTTTACACCGACGGCAAATACGTCGTGGATGTGGTGGAATCGTGCAAAGCCAAATCGGGCGCGGTGTGCAGCCAACTTCCGCCGGAAAAAGTGGCGAATCTAGTGATTTATAAAGTGACCGACCGGGTAAGTTACGGGCTGATTATGGATGCGACCCGTGAGGTGAAAGACGGGGATAAGGTGGGGAATCCTT
>JBEUIR010000004.1:0-5199 GCA_040415395.1 Candidatus Thiothrix namsaraevi | reverse complement strand
GGTATCAGAGTTCTTTCATATTGGAAATTAACTCATTCGCCACCGCCTGCCCGTCGCCATACAGCATCCGGCAGTTGTCGGCGAAGAACAGGTGGTTCTCGATCCCAGAGAAACCTGCCCCTTGACCGCGTTTCACCACGATCACGTTCTTGGCATAATCCGCGTTCAGAATCGGCATTCCGTAAATTGGGCTGTTCGGGTCAGTCCGCGCAATCGGGTTCACCACGTCATTCGCGCCAATCACTAACGCCACGTCAGCGGTGCGGAACTCTTCGTTGATTTCATCCAGATCGTAGATAATGTCATACGGCACACCCGCTTCCGCTAGTAACACGTTCATGTGCCCCGGCATCCGCCCCGCAACCGGGTGAATCGCAAACTTCACGGTCACGCCACGTTCCTGCAATTGCTTGGTCATTTCCCAAACCTTGTGCTGCGCTTGCGCAACCGCCATGCCGTAACCGGGGATGATAATGACCTTTTCCGCAAACGCCATCATAATGGCAGCGTCAGGGGCTTCAATCGCTTTCATGGAACCGCTGACTTCCTGCGCCTCACCCGTGGTTTCGCCGAAATTGCTGAACAGCACATTGGTAATCGGGCGGTTCATCGCTTTTGCCATCAATTGCGTCAGCAACATACCGGCAGCACCTACCACAACCCCCGCAATCATCATCGCGGGGTTATTCAGCACATAACCTTCAAAACCAACCGCAAGCCCGGTGAATGCATTGTAGAGGGAAATCACTACCGGCATATCCGCGCCACCAATCGGCAGCGTCATCATTACACCAAACGCCAGTGCCAACGCGAAGAACAGGAACAGCACAAACATGCCGTAATCCGTCCCGCTGGTCGCAATCCCCAAGCCTATCCACACGGTGACAACAAATAAGGCGGCGTTGATACGTTGCTGATGCTTAAAGCGGAAAGCCCCGCGTAATTGTTTCAGACCTTGCAATTTACCAAAGGCAATCAATGAGCCAGAGAATGCTACCGCACCAATCAGCGCACCCGCCACCGCGAGTAATTGCACCACCGGATCCATTTCATGACGCTTAATCAATTCCACTGCCGCAATCGCCGCCGCCGCACCGCCGCCCATGCCGTTGTAGAGCGCAATCATTTGCGGCATATCGGTCATGGCGACTTCTTTACCGGTTTTCCACGCAATGCCGCCACCGACGGCAATCCCGATGAAAATCAGCAAGTAATTGGTGTTGACGTGCGGGTGCGCGAACGTAATCAAGGTTGCCAGCACCATGCCGATGCCTGCCCACACAATCCCGCGCCGCGCCGTGACCGGCGATGCCATTTGCTTAAGACCGAGGATAAACAGCACTGCGGCTGCCAAGTAAAAAATTTCAACAAACAGGTTCATGCTTATTTCTCCCCTTTGCTGCTTTTAAACATTTCCAGCATCCGTTCCGTCACGACGTAACCACCAACCGCGTTACCCGCTGCCAGTACCACCGCAATGAATCCAATCAATTGTTCCATAAAGCCTTCTGCCTGGCCTAGCACGACCATTGCGCCGACTAACACAATGCCGTGAACGAAATTTGAACCCGACATGAGCGGGGTGTGCAGGATAACCGGCACTTTGGAAATCACTTCATAGCCGACGAAACCGGCAAGGATGAAGATGTAAATGGCGATAAAACCTTCCATTGTTATGCTCCTTCAACCAGTTGGCGAATGGCTGCGTTCATGATTTTGCCTTCGTGGGTGAGTAACGCGCCTGCAATCACTTCGTCGCTGAAGTCGGGAGCATACGCACCGTCTTTCAGCATGGGAGTTAGGAAGTTCAGCAGGTTTTTAGCGTACATTTCAGACGCATGTACCGGCACTTGGCTAGGCACATTCAGGGGCGCGTGAATGATCACACCGTTATGCACAATGGTTTTGCCCGGTTGCGTCAGGGTGCAGTTACCGCCGCCTTCCGCTGCCAAGTCAATAATCACCGCGCCGGATTTCATGCCATCCACCGTGGATTCGGGAATGATTTTCGGCGAAGGACGACCCGGAACCGCAGCAGTAGTGATCAGCACGTCAGCCGTAGCAATGTGTTTCGCCAACGCTTCTTGTTGCTGCTGCTTTTCTTCAGCGGTCAATTCACGCGCATAGCCACCCGCGCCTTCGGCGGTAATGCCGAGTTCGATGAATTTTGCACCGAGTGATTGCACTTGCTCCTTGGTCGCGGAACGCACGTCATAGGCTTCAACCACTGCACCCAAACGCCGTGCGGTCGCAATTGCCTGCAAACCTGCCACGCCCACGCCAATGATAATGACTTTGGAGGGGCGAATCGTGCCTGCCGCCGTGGTCAGCATCGGGAAAAAGCGTGGGGCAAGGTCAGCACCCATGATCGCGGCTTTATAACCAGCGATAGCAGCTTGCGAGGACAGCACGTCCATTGACTGCGCCCGCGAAATTCGTGGGATCAGCTCCATCGCAAAGCTGGTGATGTTTTTGGCATTGAGTGCCGCAATCCGCTCCGGGGATTGGTAAGGTTGCAACATGCCGATTAGCACACTGCCATCTTTTAATTGGGCAATTTCAGCGTCAGACGGGGGTTGTACCTTGAGCACAATGTCTGCTTGCTGATAAAGATCACTGGCGGCTACCACCAGCGTTGCGCCAATAAACGCAGTATCAGGAATGTGTGCCGCAGCGCCTGCTCCAGTTTCGACCAACACTTCAGCACCCAATTTGCTGAGTTTGGCAATGACGCTGGATTCGATGGCAACCCGGCGCTCTCCTTCGGCGGTTTCCTTAGGCACAGCCACTTTGATTGACATAGATTCTATCTCCAGATAGTTAGAGTGGTGATAAGGGTCAACATACTAGCGGAATATCAGCGGGGAATGAAATATTTCATGCGGATAGCATTAAAAGAAAAGCCGAGTAAAAACCCGGCTTCTCCTTATCAAGACTCTACGTATTAAAAGTAGGTTAGATGCAACACTTAGCGGGTACCGCTCGCAGCCACGTCAACACGACGGTTAGCGGCACGACCTGCTTTAGTGCCATTATTAGCAACAGGTTGTGACTCGCCTTTGCCAGATGCTTTGATTGCTGCTGCCGGAACGCCTTTGCTGGCTAAATAGTTAGCCACTGCTGTCGCACGCTGCTCAGACAACTTCTGGTTATAAGCGTCAGAACCTACGCTGTCAGTATGACCCACAACGCTAATGCCTGTGACTTTTGCACCTGCCAGACCTGCCAAGAACTGATCCAGATTGGCTTTGCCAGCCGGTTTCAGGACAGCCTTGTCAAAGTCGAAGTTGGCATCAGAATTCAGTGTCATTTGCTGAATCGGTGGCGGCGGTGTTACCGGTGGCGGTGGTGTTACCGGTGGCGGTGGTGTTACCGGTGGCGGTGGTGTTACCGGTGGCGGCGGTGGTGGTGCTGCTTCACAGCCTTCTGGCGCGAAGCCGTATACGGACTGGACGCATTCGCCAGCACTATTTTTCACCGGAAGGCCATTGCCGTCTCTAACAACTTTCATGTCGTTCGCGTAAACACTCGCGTTGCTTAACATTAGCGCGGTAAAGCCAATGCCTGCGATTTGTTTCAGAGTCATGCTATTCTCCTTAAACTTGGTTTGAGTTTAAATTATTGAACCCCTAACCCCCTCGCCAATGAAAGACTCATAATTGTCGGCAAGGGGCGTAAGTTACGATCATAGTGTCTTAAATATACAACAACGGCTAGGATTATAGGTTACTTTGTGGGTAAGTGCCTATAGGCAAGCGGAATTTTCTTGGGAAAGGCGCGAAGAAAAGCCCCCTCACCGTGAGGCAAGGAGGCTTATTAACCCATTGACGAATCAAGTAGCTTGATTCCTTAGTCAGGTTTATTTCGCGAAACGCTTCATGCTGGAACGTGCCGCGTCATCCATTTGGACTGGACCTTTATAGTTGCCTTTCGCTTTCACTTTAGGGACAACAACTGGTGCACGTGGCGTAGCACGTGGCGTTGGCGCAGCAACAGGAGCGGCTGGCGCTGCGGCTGGTGGAGCAGGTGCTGCTTCACAACCTTCTGGTGCGAAGCCGTATACGGCTTGAACGCATTCGCCAGCACTATTTTTCACCGGAAGGCCATTGCCGTCTTTAACAATTTTGATGTCATTCGCGTGAGCGCCAGCAGTAGCCAGCATCAGGGCAGCAAAGCTAATGCCTGCAATCTGTTTCAGAGTCATGATGATCTCCTTCAAGTCTAGTTTTGAGTCGTAAGTTGGATTTTGCTTTATGTTTGAGCGTAGCATTCATACCACAATTGTGTATATTGCACGACGAACGCACGATACGCTACAGGTAAATGCTATGCAAGGCAAAAACGGATTAAGTACCCTTCCAATCAATGAATTGCTCAACATAATGAGCCGCTTGCGTGACCCGGAGCGCGGTTGCCCATGGGACATTAAACAAACCTGGCAAACCATTCTGCCCTACACCTTGGAAGAAGTGTACGAGGTAGCTGATGCAGTAGACAAGCACGATGCCGCAGCCTTGTGTGATGAGCTGGGGGATCTGTTATTCCAGATTGTGTTTATGGCGCAAATTGCCAACGAACAAGGTTTGTTCGATTTTCATGACGTCGCCGCAGGCATTTCCCGCAAAATGATCCGCCGCCACCCGCATGTCTTCGGCGACACGGTATACGCCGATGAACATGAGCAAAAACAAGCATGGGATGCGATTAAACAGGCTGAACGTGGCACAAAAAAGGACGAAACTGGATTCTTTGCCGGAATCCCCGCCGCGATGCCTGCCTTACGCCGCAGCCAGAAACTTCAGCGCCGTGCTGCCGGGGTCGGGTTTGATTGGGAGCATTGGCAACACGTCATTCCCAAAATTCAGGAAGAACTCGATGAAGTGCTGGATGCAGTCACTAACGGTGAATCGCAAAGCCGGATTGAGGAAGAAGTTGGCGATGTGCTCATGGGCGCAACCAATCTGGCACGTTTGCTGGGGGTGAATGCGGAAAATGCCTTGCGTTTATCCAACCAAAAGTTTGAACGGCGCTTTGTGCGGGTCGAAACCCTACTCGCCGACCAAGGTATTTCGCTGGAAGCGGCTAATCTGGAACAGATGGAAAATGCCTGGAATATCGCCAAGCAAGAAGAGAAACAGATAAACGGTAGCTGAATAGCACCGAAAAACAAAACCCCCGACGAACGGGGGCAGTCAACAC
>JBEUIR010000003.1:3575-30633 GCA_040415395.1 Candidatus Thiothrix namsaraevi | reverse complement strand
TAAGCCATCCGCTTGCATCAAGTCCCAATTTTCCGCAACACCTTCCAAGAGTGAGGGCAGCAGCGGAATTGTATACTGTTTGGCTAATTCGGTGTAGGTGGCACTAAACTTTTCCGTAAAAGTTGTGCCGTAATTCGGCGGTAACTGGATGCCTATTAAGATGACTTTGGCATCGGCAGCCTGCGAGAGCGTAATCATCTGTTCCAGATTACGGCGCATGGTGGGCAGGTCGATGCCGCGTAAGCCGTCATTTGCGCCGAGTTCCAGCAAGACATAATCGGGGTCGTGCTGTTTGAGTGCGTCCGGTAAACGGGTTAAGCCGCCTGCGGTGGTTTCGCCGCTGATGCTGCCATTCACCACCTTATAGTGGTCGCCCAGTTTGGTTTGTAACAAGCTGACCCAGCCTTTTTCGACTGGAATGCCATACGCAGCGCTCAAGCTATCTCCCCAAACCAATAAGGTTGAGGAATTTTTGCTGGCAGGGGCAGTCTCATCCGCCATAACCACAGTCGTGACTGGTAAAAAACCGCATAGGCAAAAGATCAGGTAAAGTGTGCGTAACATCAACGGATTCCTTAAGAATATGAACAAAACGATTATTCAGACCACTAACTTGGTCAAAACTATCCCCCAAGCGGGACGTGAATTGCAAATTCTCCGAGGCGTAAGCCTGACTATTGACACGGGTGAGTCGGTTGCCATTACTGGGCTATCGGGTTCGGGCAAAAGTACCTTGCTGGGTTTGCTGGCGGGTTTGGATTTGCCTACCAGCGGTACGGTCATGTTATTTGAGCAAAACCTCGACGGTTTGGATGAAGACCAGCGGGCAGCGTTGCGGCTGGGGCGGGTCGGGTTTGTGTTTCAAGCGTTTCATTTGTTGGAAAATTTGACGGCGTTGGAAAACGTGATGTTGCCATTGGAATTGGGTACGGTTAGCAATGGACGTATGCAGTTGGCAACAGAAGCCTTGCAGCAAGTGGGGTTGGGTGAGCGTTTGAGCCATTACCCGAATCAGCTTTCGGGCGGGGAGCAGCAACGGGTGGCGTTGGCACGGGCGTTTGTGACGCGCCCACAAATTTTGTTTGCGGATGAGCCAACCGGTAATCTTGACCGCGCCACGGGGCATGAAATCAGTGAATTGCTGTTTGCCTTGCAGGAAAAATTCCAAACGACCTTGGTATTGGTGACGCACGATGACACGCTGGCAGCACGTTGCCAGCGGCATTATCGGATGGAAGAGGGGACGCTGGTATGAAGTTGCTGTTTCAACATTGGCAACAACGCTGGCGGATGCCGGAGTTGCGTTTGTTATTGCTGGCATTGGTGGTGTCGGTGACGGTGGTGACATCGGTGGGCTTTTTTGCAAGCCGGGTGGAAAATGCCATGCAGGCGCAAGCCCGTCAGCTTTTGGGTGGGGATTTGGTATTGACGGCAGCACGCCCGTTGGACAAGGCTTATGTGCAACAGGCGCAAGCATTGGGGTTGGAAACGGCGGAAACCGTGAGTTTTCCCAGCATGGCATCAATCGGTGAGAAGTTGCAACTGACGCAATTGAAAGCGGTTTCCAGCGCTTACCCATTGCGGGGTGATTTGAAAACGGCTGCTGCACCGGCTGCGGCTGAAGTGCTTTCCACCGGAAGTGTGCCTGCAAAAGGTGAGATTTGGGCGGAAGCGCGGTTGTTTGCGGAATTGGGCGTGCAGTCAGGGGCAACGGTGACATTGGGGCGTAGCACGTTCACATTGACGCGGGTGTTGACGCAAGAGCCGGATCGTAGCAGCAATTTATTTCAGCTTGCGCCGGTAGTGTTGATGAATCTGGAGGATTTGCCCGCTACGCAATTGCTGTCGCCTGCGAGTCGGGCGCGTTTCAATCAGTTATTTGCCGGGGATCTCAAGCTGATCAAGCAGTTGCAGCAAGAATTGGAACCGCAATTAAAGCCGACGGAGCGCGTGCGCACCTTGGATGAAGATTTGGCATCGGTGCAGCAAACCTTGCAGCGTTCGGGGCGTTTCTTGGGGTTGGCGGCTCTATTGAGCGTGGTGTTGGCAGGAGCAGCGGTGGTGCTGACTTCCGCGAGTTTGATGCGGCGGGAATTACCTGCGGTGGCGGTGTTGAAAGCGATGGGCATGTCGCGGCGGCAAGTATTGGTGGATTATGCGTTTTCGCTGTTGTTGACGGCGTTGCTGGCAGCCGCAATTGGGGTGGCATTGGGCTTGCTGTTGCAATTTGGATTGGCAGAATGGTTGAGCCGCTTTGTGGGTAAGGAATTGCCTGCACCGAGTGCTATGCCTGCGTTGAGCGGTTTATTGACAGCGGTGGTGTTGCTGCTGGGGTTTGCGTTGCCGCCGTTATTGCGCTTGGTCAATACTTCGCCTATGCAGATTTTGCAAGGTGCGTTGCAAGGAACGCAGCAATCGACCTGGTTGGTGGTGGTGTGTTTGGTATCGGCGGTGTTTGGTCTGCTGTGGTTGCAAGCGCGGGATGTGCTGCTGGCGGGATTATTGCTGGTCGGGCTGATCGTTGGAATTGGTTTGTTTGCGGCATTGGCGGGGGCGGGTTTGCGCTTGGTACAGAATGTGGGTAAACGTGCCGGTTGGGGTTGGTTGCCTGCGTTAGGGCGTTCCAAACGGGCGGTGCTGTTGGTGGTGGTGTTTGCGACAGGCTTGTTTGCGTTGTTGTTGTTGACCACGGTGCGTACCGATTTGTTGGATCGGTGGGAGCAAACCTTGCCAGCGGATGCACCGGATCATTTCCTGATTAATATCCAACCGGCAGAAGCGGAGCCATTGCAACGTTTCTTGAATGAGCGTGGCGTGAAAACGAATCTATACCCGATGATTCGCGGGCGTTTGGTGGAAATCAACGGCAAACCCGTGAAGGCAGAGGATTATCAGGAACAGCGGGCGCAGCGTTTGCTGGAACGCGAATTTAACCTGTCATCGTTTGCAGCCTTTCCGGCGAGTAATGCCTTGCTGGAAGGGCAGTGGTTTGACGGGAAGCAGGGCGGCTTGTCGATTGAGCAGGGTATTGGTGAAACCTTGAGATTCGGCATGGGTGACAAACTGACGTTTGATATTGCGGGGCAACGGCTGAGTGATACCGTGACCAGTGTGCGCGAAGTGCGCTGGGACAGTATGCAGCCGAATTTCTTTGTGATTGCTGCACCGGGCAGTGTGGATGCCTTGCCGCAAACGTTGATTACCAGCGTCCATTTGGGTGAGCAAAAGCCGTTGGTGACGGCGTTGATTCGCCAGTTTCCCAGCGTGACCGCGATTGATGTGGGGGCGATTGTGAACGAAGTGCGTTCACTGGTGGGGCAAGTGAGTCTGGCGGTACAGGGGATTTTTGTGTTCACCCTGATTGCCGGGGTGGTGGTATTGGTGGCGGCGTTGCAGTCCCAAAAGGCAGAGCGGCGGCGTGAATTGGCGATCCTCAAATCCTTGGGGGCAGGGCGGGCATTGCTGCAACGGCGTATTTGGGGGGAATTTTTATTGCTGGGAGCATTGGCGGGCGCGTTAGCCGGGTTGCTGGCATTAACGGCGGGCAATGTGTTGGCGTATTCCTTGTTTGATCTGGATATGCGCCTGAATTTATTGCCGCTGCTTATCGGGACAGTGTTGGGCAGTCTGTTGGTCGGGGTAGCGGGGTATTGGAATTTACGGGGCTTGCTGGCTGTATTGCCGCTATCCTTGCTGAAAACCTGAGGGGAATGCCGCGATTGTCGCCTTATGTTCGCCTGTTGTCTGGCGTGCTGTTACACTCGGAAGATACATAAAAAATAATAGTGGACACAGCGAACATGGCTACCGACGAAGCGCAGATTTCCAACCATCGATTTATTCCCCTGTCACCCAGCAAGGCGCGTGAGTGGATTGCCGCCTTGCCATTGACTGACCCCGGTGAAACCACACGGCGGATTTTTCACGGTCTGGTGGATTTGAACCGGCGGGCGTTGCCTGCAATGGCACGTTTGCAGATCAGTGAAATGTTGCGCCCCGCCGTCGATGTGGCGCTGGAGGCGTTGCAACGTCACCTGGAGGCGCGGGCATTCCCCTTAACCTTGAAAAGCCAGAAGATTTTTGAGCTTACCCAGTCGTTGATGCTGGAGTTTGCCGGGTCGTATCAAGTGGCGGCGCTGGATATGATGACCAAAAAAGAGGGCAATAAAAAGTCCTTGCAACTGGTGATTTATCGGGCGCTGGATTTCATGGGCAAGGTGCTATTGCTCACGTATTCGGTCTATGTGCGCACCCGCGAAACCTTGTGGCACGACATTCACCACCTCTATTTATTGGCGGTTGAAAATGGCGTGGAAAAAATCACTTTGCGGGATGCTGCCCCCGGCGCACCGACGATTGAAACCCGTTACACCCAAATGAATTTGTTGGCACTGGCCAAACCTTACTGCTTACGTCAGGGGGAAGCCGGGCGTTTAATGCAGTATTTCACGCTATACACGCATGTGGTGACGATTGCACGGGATACTGGCGGGGAACAGATGGGGGCTTATGTTCATGCCGCGATTCTCAATAGTGACGAACCGGCAGTGATGATGTTGGCGAGTGATTTGCCACATTCACCCACGGTGCGGGTGCTGAATTTGAGTGCGTTGGTGGCACAGATGGATGCGCACATCCGTGAGCTGGAGGCGAAGGGTGTACCCGCCATGATCCTTCAGGAAGGTTTGAGCCGTAACCTTGCCAAGCGGGTCATTTATCACCTGACGGCGGTGCAGAACCGCAGTTATAACCGCTTTCCGAAAAATGAGCAGATTGGCATGGTCACGCGGATGCCGGATGTGTTGTCGGTGATTCGTCGCGCCCAGAAAACCGAAGCGAGTGAGGATGCACAAGCCGAAGACATGTTGTTCAATGTGTTTATGGCGAGTGATTACGAAGATGAGGGCGAGGCACGCAAAGCAGTGATCCAGCGGGTAGCTGA
Source organism: Candidatus Thiothrix namsaraevi (assembly GCA_040415395.1). Classification (GTDB taxonomy): domain Bacteria; phylum Pseudomonadota; class Gammaproteobacteria; order Thiotrichales; family Thiotrichaceae; genus Thiothrix; species Thiothrix namsaraevi. The sequence continues at coordinate 25,691 of JBEUIR010000003.1, read as the reverse complement.
GGATGAAGGGGCATGTATCCAGACATGGCGAGTGATGAATACCAGCGTGGGCGGTTATGGTTTGCGCTGGGAAGGCAAGGAGGCGTCGGGTGCACGAGTGGGGGAAATTGTAGCGTTGCGTGACTTCAACGCGGAAAGTTCGGTCTGGATGATCGGTGTGATTAAGTGGATGGAATTTGTTGCGGGTAAGGGCTTATGCAGCGGCGTTGAATTGCTGTCTACCAAAATCATGGAGGTGTCAGTGTTGCAAGTACTGAACCGTCAGGTGACACAGAAAATGCCACAGGAAGGCTTGATGTTGCCCAGTATTGAGGGCGTGCGCCCTGACCCGGCGTTGATTTTGCCCGCTTATATTTTCCAGGTTGGCGATGAAATCCGTTTGGAATTTGCTGAGCGTGAAGAGCGGGTGCGCTTGGTATTGCTGGATGAATGTTTGGGGGCGTTTGCGTATTTCCGCTTTACCACACTGGCTGATAAAGGGTTGGAAGAAGATGAGGATGACTTTACCTCTTTGTGGCAGTCCCTTTAAACCACGCATCTCGCAGTTCATCCCCTAGTCATACTCGATAATCGGTCTTTATCTAGGTTTGTTATGGGGGAGGGGCTATCTTCTGCGGTATGAGAAAGCAGAAGATACATTGTGTAGTCGTTGATCAGGATGTCGAGGTAACAGCCTCGCTGGATGCTGCCTTGCGCCATTCTGATGTGCTGCTGGAGCTGAAACAAGTGGCATCCGTGCAGCAACTGATTCCCGTGTTGCAAGAGCTTCAGCCGCACCTGTTGTTTTGCCCGCACGATAAAACCAAGCCTGCGACTGAGTTATTGGAGATGTTGCAGCGTTATTCGCCTGATACCTTGCTGGTGTGGGTGGCGCGGGATGAATGGCAGGGCTTAACGACTTGGTTGATGGGGGTGGAGTCTTGCATCCTGCCGCTGAATGACCTCGAATATTTCTCCCAATACATTGATTTTTTGCTGCGCTATTCCGCGATTAAACAGGATTTTCGTGACTGTAAACACTTGCTGGGGGTGGCGGAGTTGCGCTGCCATTGGCTGGTGGATTATTCATGGGAAGCGATTGCCTATATTTCTCAGGGAATGCATTTGTATGCGAACAATGCCTATGTGACCTTGTTTGGGTTTGAAAGCATGGCAGAAGTGCGTTCCATGCCGGTGGCACATTTGGTGGATAGCCCGGAGCGCAAAACCTTTGAAGCCATGAGTAAGTCGGCTGATGTCGGTAGTAAGCCTTCTAACCGTTTATTGATTACCTTACGCACGCTGGAGGGTGAACGGATGCGTGGGGAAGTTCGTTTCATCCCGGCGGTGCTTAAGGGCAAGCGCTGCACCCAGTTACATGTGCGCCCGCTGGAGCGCAATATGCTGAAAGGCGTTTCCCTGCGTAAGCAGGATAACCCCTGGGAGGCGACTGAGCAGCGTTTGCAACATGCGGCTGCGCCGCGTGTTGCACCAGCCATTAACCATGAGCAGTTATCCCGCACACTACCTAACGGCGTTTCACACACTGCGCCAATTGTGCCGCCAGCCGTGGCGGGGATGAAAATGGTTTTCCACAAACTTCAGCGTATGAAGGAAAACTTGCCGAGTATTTATTTGGCAGAACCAGAGTTTCAACAAAAGGCACAGAAATTGGACTACGCCGCGTTAGTCAAACAATTGGGTAATGGGGACGGGCGTTCGCGGCTGGATTACTGGAATCTTGGGCAAGTGGTGCTGCACCTGTCATCTCAGGGGAATGAAAAGCCCAGTTATCTGGTTTTTGTGTCGGTAGGCAGTGCAATTCTGAATAATGAAACCGAGCTAAAGCGGGTAGTCGAGTTGTTGAATGCTGCGCCGGATGCGGCGAAACGGATAGTGTTGGCACTTTCCTATCAGGATTGCATGACGCACCTCACGCAATTTGGCAAAGTTATTAAGCTGTTGAAAGCACTCGGTGTGCGCTTGGCGGTTGATGGTCTGTCGGATTCGCCTCAAGCGCTGAAATTTGCTCAAACGGTGAAGCCCGTTTTGGTGAGTGTGGAGGTCGATTTGGTTAATGAGAGTATCCGCAGTGCTAATACTGAGCGTTTGCAGCGCTTGATTTATCAATTAGCCGATAGCCGCTGCAAAGTAATTATTCCGTCTGTTCAGGATAAGCAATTCCTCAAAGTGGCTTATTCTACCGCCGCCGCCTATGTACAGGGTGGCGCAATGACATAAGCAATCGGTAACAATGACTAACAATAGTAAGTGAGCGTCGTTAATGTCTGTGAACGCTTTCAGGGCTGCCCTAGTCGTAGAGGGTGAATACATTGCTGCCTGGCAGTATCAAATGCTGGAGCGTTTACTCGCATCCGGTTGTGTGCACTTGGTGATGGTTGTTTTTCGTCAGCCTGTTGCGTTGACACTGCTACAACGCCTTAACGCCGCCTTATTGAATGCCTTGCATTATGTTGATGGTAAGTTGTTCAAGTGTCCGGTGGCGGCACAACAACCCACCAGTTTTCTGCATTTACTGGGGGATGTGGGGTGCTGCGATGTGGGTGGTAAGCGTTACCACACCTTACTTGAGCAACAAACGCCGGATGTGGTGATTGATTTAAGTACGCAAGCCCCATTGGCTGAATTGGTGGATGTGGCTCCATACGGTGTATGGCGGCACTTTTTTGGTCAGGCGTTTGCGTATTCCGACCGTTACACGGGGATTCGTGAATACGCTAATCAGCAAGCCGAGATACTCTCAGGTCTTGAGCGTTGGAGGGCTGGTCAAACGACTCCAGAATATATTTTCGCTGCGACGACTAGCACCGATGCGGCTTCAATTAACCGTGGGATAGAGCGTACCTTATGGAAAATGGCGGACTTTATCCCGCAGCGTTTACAAGAACTGCTGAACCTTGGGGAAAATACGTTTTCTCAAAACGTGAAGGTGCGGATGCAGCCCTTAGCATTAGCGCCGCCGGAAAAAACAGCGCGTTTCGGTGTGGCTGCGATATTGCAAGTGTTATGGCGTTACCCCAATAATTTCCTCAATAAATTATTCATTTCCCTATTTCGTGCGGAACAATGGATTTTGCTCAGTAAAGCCACTGGAGCGTTGACAGAGGCGGGGGCATTGGAACAATTTCGTAAATGGATTCCGCCGCGTGACCGCTTTTGGGCTGACCCGTTTGTGGTGGAGTATGGCGGCGAACAATACGTATTTTTTGAGGAATTGATTTACGCACGGGGCATTGGGCATTTGGCTTGTGTGCGGCTGAATGCTGACGGTTCGCATTCTGACCCGGTGACTGTTTTGGAAAAGCCCTACCACCTATCGTATCCGTTTGTATTTCAGCATCAGGGGCAGTATTACATGATTCCCGAAACGGCTGGCAATCAGTCGGTGGAGGTTTACCGGTGCGAAGATTTTCCGCACCGTTGGGTGTTTGAGAAGAATCTGATGACCGGTGTGGAAGCCTACGATGCGACATTAATGGAGTACGAGGGGCGTTGGTGGCTGTTTGCGAGTATGCGCCAAGACCAACGCTGCTCACCCAGTGAAGCCTTGTATTTGTTTTATGCGGATGATCCGTTGAGTGCGCAATGGCAGCCTCATCCGCAAAATCCGGTGGTGGCGAGCGCGGCGCAGGCGCGTCCGGCAGGGCGTATTTTTAATGCAGCAGGGCAATGGTATCGACCGTCACAGAATTGCGCGGGAACCTATGGGCGTGGTTTGAATATTAATCGGATTCAGCAATTGGATGTGAATACTTACTGCGAACAACTGGTTAGCCACTATCTGCCCGATGGGCAACACGATATGAATGGAATGCACACCTTGGGTGTGAGTTCGCCACTATCGATGGTGGATGCGGTGCATGTGCATCGCCGTTTAGGGAGGGTGGATCGCTGGGTGGTGAAGTTAAACCGTTTTTTTAGCCAACCGCTGGTAATCAGTTCATGACGGTACGCAGAAAAATCGCCTTGGTGGTTTACTCGCTGGGCATGGGGGGCGCAGAAAAAGTGGTGTCTGATTTGTCATTCCAGTTTGCCAAGCAACATGATGTGACGCTGATCCTGTTTGACGGTCGCCAACGCTATTACCCGTATGCGGGGGAATTGATTGATATTCAGTGTCCTTCCAAAGCGGGGTTTCTATCCAAGGTGTTCAATTTCTTGGATCGTGCCAGTCAGCTCCGGCGCATTTTCAACGTCAAGCAATTTGATACCATTATCAGTGTGATGGAACACGCCAACTTTCCTTCCATCTTGGCAAGTCGCCAAACTATTGCGGCGAATCATTGTAACCCTGAACGCAATTTCACGCGGTTTGATTGGCTGTTTGCGCGGTGGTTGTACCCGCGTGCTAAAAAAGTCATCGCGGTTTCCAGAGAAGGGATGCGTATTTTTCAGCAACACCTGGGCTTGCAAAACCTTGATTGCTTGTATAACCCGGTGAATTTGTACCGCATCCGTGAGTTAGCCAAAGAGCGTCCTGTCATTAGCGTGAATGGCGCGTATATTGTGGCGGCAGGGCGCTTGAGTCCTGAAAAAAACTTTCCCGGTTTACTGGAGGCTTATGCACATTCACAAGCATCTCAAGCGTTTAAGCTACTGATTTTAGGGGAAGGTTCAGAACGGGCGACGCTGGAGCAGCACATTAAACGCTTAAATCTGGAAGGACAGGTGCTGATGCCGGGTTTTATGCGTAACCCTTACCCGTATATTGCGAATGCACAGTGTTTGGTATTGTCGAGTTTGCATGAAGGTTTCCCGGTGATTTTGCTTGAAGCCTTGGGGCTGGGGCGTCCGGTGATTTCGACCGATTGTGAAACCGGGCCGCGTGAGATTATCCGTGACGGTGAGAATGGTTTATTAGTGCCAACCGCCGATCTGGAAGCGTTGGCGACAGCATTGGATCGGGTTTGCCTTGATGCTGATTTGCACGCGCACTTCCAGCAACACGCGCTTCCCTCGGTGGCGTATCTGGATATTGAAAAGGTGGCAGAACAATGGCTGGCACTGTAAAGCGTTGGTATGGCTATGCTTTATTGGTGCTGGGATTGAGTGCTTGTTCGCCTGAGCCGTCACTGCCGGATTTGCAGGTGAAAGCGATTGGGCTGTTGGAACGCTTTGCGCCTTTCGAGCCGGTCGTGGGTACGGATAGTGTGGCGATTTTCGCTGCCCGCAATGAATACGAAGGTTTCCAATTTGTCATCACGGCAGGGCAAACGGGCGCGGCAAATGTGCAAGTGAGCCTGTCGCCGTTGCGCAGTGCAGCGGGAGGCGTGATTGAGGGTGTGGAAGTTTTTCGGGAACGTTATGTGAAAGTCAGTACGCCCTCCCCGCATTCGCCTTATGCACCACAGTCATGGCCGGATATTTTATTGCCAGCGGCGCATACATCCCCCGATGTAAGCAGCGCTTACCGGGCATTCCCGCAAAATTTGCGTGCAGGTGAAAACTTGCCGGTGTGGGTGGATGTGCATGTGCCTGCCGAGACTAAACCGGGGGTGTACAGCGCGAAAGTGACCGTGAGTGCGGATGGGCATGATTCAGTCGAATTGCCAGTGCAATTGACGGTGTGGGGTTTTAGCTTGCCTGCACGTTCGCCGTTGCGCACGGTGTTTGGCACGAATGGCTACCGGGTGGCGGAAATTTACGGGTTTGAGCGCACGGGGGAATCGGCGGCGGATAACCGTTTGATTCGCGCTTACAATGATTTCATGCTGGATCATTACTTGTCGCCGGAAAGTTTGTGGGATGCTTCCCCCGAAGCCGATGCAGATGGCAAACCGGATTTTCAGCGTGAGTTTGCGGGCTTGGGGACGGTCACGGAAAACATGCGCCATTACATGCAGGACAAACACGCTTCGGCGTATACCTATGTGTTTGCGGATAGCTACCCGTTTGCCGACCCATTGGGTAAAGACCGGGCTAAGGCACAGCGTTTTATGCGGGAGTATGCCGCTTGGTGTGCGGCACACGCGGGCGCAGAGCGGTGTTACACCGACCCGTCGTTTGTGGATGAGCCGGATACTCGTGAGGCGTATGCGTATGCGCGGCGCTGGGGGGCGTTTTTCGATGAGATGCCCTTGCCAAAGGGTGAAAAAATTCGCTATCAGGTGAGTGAGCCACCGTTAAATGAAGATCCTGCCTTGGGTTCATTAACCGGGGCGGTGGATGTATGGATTCCTAAGTTCTACGATTTGTGGCGTGATGTGGATCATCTGGGTAAAAATGTCACGGCACAGCGCTTGGCGGCGGGTGAGGAGGTGTGGGCATACACTGCTTTAGTGCTGGATTTCAAAGCGTATCAGCAACTCAATCCGCGTGCCGAGGTGTTAACGGGCAATTATCCACCCGTATGGCAATTGGATTTTCCTGCGCTTAATTACCGGATTCCGACTTGGTTGTTTCACCGTTATGGCGTGACGGGCCTGGGCTATTGGGATACCTTGGCGTGGGCGGAGCATACCGATATTTGGCAGGATGCAGCGAGTTTTATCAGCACTAATCCGCCGGGAATCGTATTCAATGGTGATGGTTTATTGGTGTACCCCGCGAAACGGGCGCAAACCGGGTTTGATGCACCCTTGGCATCGTTGCGCCTGAAATGGATACGCGAGTCGGTGGAAGATTATATGTACATCGACTTGTTATTGCAGGCGGGTGAAACCGAATTCGTCAACCAGCAACTGGGGCGGATTGCGCGTGATTTCGGCGATTGGGATAACCAACCCACGTTATTAATGCAAGTCCGGCAGGCGTTGGGCGAACGTCTGGCAAGCTTATGAATCACTTACGCCAAGCAGCAATCGTGTTCATGATGGTGTTGGTATTTGCCTTGCCTACTGATGGGGCGGTGGAAGTGGCAGGGATGTCGCTGGTGAAAATAGCGGGCTTGATGGCGTTTGGTTTGACAGCGCTATTGTTAATTATGGGCAATGGTATTCATGCGCTGCGAGCGTTTCATACGGCGGTTTTATTGTATGTGGCGTGGGTGATGTTGTCGTATACCTGGTCGGCAATGCCGGTTCCCTATGAAACCACGCAAGCGGTGAGTAGTGATCAAGCACTAAAAAGTAATCTGTATATTTTGGTGATCAGCTTGTTGCTGTTTCAATTGGTTACAACGGTGCAAGATATTAACAAGCTGTATATTGCTTTGGTGTTGGGATCGTTTTGGCTGGTGTATTTAATGGTCAAAGATTACCAAGTGACCACGACTACGGTGCGTCATCACATTAAGCAATTCGATGCCAATGAAGTCTCGGTCAAATTAGCGATGGTGATGCCCTTGGCAATTTACTTGCTGACACAAGTGAAACCTTGGTGGTGGCGTTTGTTGGGGGCGGCTTATTTGCCAGCGGCAGCGTTTACGATTTTGATCACGGGTTCGCGCACAGGGGCAGTGGTAATGGTGTTGGGGCTTGCCGGATTTTTGCCTACTATTCTGCGTTCGGGGTTGTTGGGGAAAGCCGCTAGTGTGTTGGTGATGGTGGTGGCTTTGATTACGGTGGCGAATGTGATTCCGCAAAAAACCATTGAGCGCATTTTTTCGACCGGCAAAGAGATTTCCAGCGGTACTTTAAATGAGCGCAGCGTAATATGGGCAAATGCGTATGAAGAGTGGGAAGAAAGCCCGCTTTATGGTCATGGCTTAGGGTCTTTCCGGCGCATTATCAACCCGTACAATGTCGATTACACGGCACATAATAGTTTTGTGGCGATTACTGCCGAGCAAGGCATTGTCGGGGTAGTGTTGTACCTGACGGTAATCGGCATTGCATTGAGTTTGGCTTGGCGTTTGCCGGGTGATGAGCGTTGGCTGTTATTGCTGATGTTACTGGTGGTGGTGGTCGGGCAGATGTCCCTGACCCTGCAAGATCGGATGTATGTTTGGTTTGCCTATACGCTGACTGCACTGAATTTTTATATTAAAAATAACGCAATTAATGCGAAATATGTTAACAAGGTATCCGTGACGACATGAAAAAGATCGCTATTGTGATTGCTGAACTCGCTGCGCCGGGTGGTGCAGAAAAGGTCGCGGCGGATCTTGCCGAGGAATTTCGTCAACGTGATTATGACGTTACAGTTATTAAGTTTGCACGTTTGCCGCCCGAAATGACGCGCTACGATTTACCGGTGCGGATGATTAATCTGGATATTCCCGAACGTCAAGGTGGTTTATTTACCCAAATTAGCCTGTTACTGCAACGTGCTTGGCAGTTCCGCCAGTTGTTTCAACGTGAAAAATTCGATCATATTTTCTCATTTTTGGAAGCGGCAAATGTGCCGTGCGTCTTGGCTTGCTCAGATGCCGTGCTTTCCATCCACCTTGACCCTGGCACGATGACCCGCAGCGAATGGCTGGCGTTTCGCTGGTTGTATCCGCGTGCGAAACGGGTGATTGCGGTGTCACGGCAAATGCAGAGTTTACTCGAAAAACAGGCGCATTTACGCAATGTGAATTGCATTTATAACCCGGTGAATACGCGGTTGATTCGTGAAAAATCGCAGGAAGCGCTTGGGTTTGAGGGGCGTTTTATCCTTGCTGTTGGGCGTTTGGAAAAGCAAAAGCGCTTTGATTTGCTGATTGAAGCCTTCGCACGTAGCAAAGCCCAACAAGAATGCAAGCTATTGATTGTGGGGCGTGGTTCGCAACAAGCGTTACTGGAACATAAGATTAAAACGCTGGGCATGGATGCACGGGTGATGTTGGTGGGATTTGATGCAAACCCCTACAAGTACATGGCGAAAGCCGAATTTCAGGTAATGAGCAGCGATTATGAGGGCTATCCGCTGGTATTGATTGAAGCATTGTCCTTGGGCTGCCCGATTGTGTCTACCGATTGCCCGACGGGGCCGCGCGAAATTATTCGTCAAGGCGAGAACGGTTTGTTGGTGGAAAAAGGCAATGTGATGGCGCTGGCTGCGGGAATTGATGAGCTGTTTTTTGATGCGGATAAGCGCGAGCGTTTGCGGCAACAAGCTCAGGAATCGGTACGGACGAATGATATTGTCGCCGTGGCTGATGCGTGGTTAGCCGCATGAGAGTGCTACGCCATGTACCTTAAACACAGCCTGATTTATTTGCTGGCGAAACTTGCCCCGGCATTGGCGAGTTTCGTGGTATTGGCGGCGTATACGCGCTGGATGTCGGCTGAGGAGTACGGGATTTTTACCACCATTTTAGTGGTCGCGTCGAGTGTTAGCCTGTTTGCATTTGGCTGGTTGTACGTGGGGATTATGCGTTTTTGGGATAAGCAGGCGCTGAGTACCGGGGCAGTGGAACGTTTAATCAGCGTATCGGTATTGGTGATTGCGTTAGTGGTAGGAGTGCTGGCGGCATTGTTTGCGTGGTTGACCGGGCAAGTGGCAGTGGCAGCAGGCTTTTTTCTGGTGTTTTTGAGTTCAGCATTTTATGAGGCATATCAGCGCATTAATTCGATTACCTTGAAAGTCAATCACTATTTGTGGGCAGAGGTGGGGCGCACTGTGCTGACGATGGGTAGCGGTTTGCTATTGGTGTGGCTGGGGTATGCGTGGTTGGGAGCAATTGGCGGTGTGGTGCTGGGGGTTTTGCTGGTCTTGGTGTTGTCGGGAGCGTTGTGGCGGCATTTTCAACCGGCTTGGCGTGAGGCAGATCGCGGTGTGCTGAAAACCTTGTTGGTCTACGGTTTGCCGTTAAGTTTATCGTTTGTGTTATTGGAAATTATCCATGCATCTGATCGGGTGATGGTGGGCTGGTTGCTGGGATATGCGCAGGCGGGTGAGTATGCCGTGGCGTATAACTTGCCGTTTCAGATTTTAATGATGCTGACCAGTTCGCTGAATTTGGCGGCTTATCCCTTGGTGATTCGCAGTCTGGAACAAGCGGGTAGGAAACAAGCGGAAGCACGGCTGCAACAGTATTTTGTGTTGCTGATGGGGGTATCGATTCCGGCTGTGTTGGGTTTGATGGGAATTGCTGACCTGTTTATCCCGTTGTTGGTGGGGGCTGAGTTTGTACCTACTTCCTTGCATTTATTACCTTGGATTGGTTTGGCTATTCTGGCTAATTGCACGTACTTGTTTTATGTGTCGCTGGCGTTTCAGTTGGCGGAATACACGGCTGGCTCGGTGAAAGTGGTGGGCGTTGCTGCCGTCGTGAATGTCGTGCTGAACTTGATACTGATTCCTGCATACGGTGTGTTTGGGGCGGTGTTGGCATCCATTGTGGCGTATCTGCTTTGTGTGGTGTATGGCTATTATCTTGGCAGGCAATATTTCGCGTTAACGATTCCCGTGTTGGACATGGGAAAAATTCTGTTGGCGGCTTTAGGGATGTATGCCTTGATGCAGCAAGTGCCGGTGTTAGCCGTGCATGATGCGTATGTGGTGGCGCTAAAAATTCTGTTGGGGATGGGAAGCTACGCGGTATTGGTGTGGTTATTGGATATTGGTCAGGTACGGCAATTAATCAAAGCGAGGTTTGCATGGGCAACACTATGCTCTACGTCATCACCTCCCTAAGTGTCGGCGGGGCACAAAAAGCCTTGTTGAATTTGGCGAGTTCCGATTTCAGTCGCGACTATCCGCCGGTGGTGATTGCCTTGGTGGAAGTCGATGGTGTTCGGCAGCAGTTTGCCGAGGCGGGGATTCCGGTGCATGTTCTAGGAATAAACCGGCTGACGCAGTTGCCGTGGGTGTTGCCGCGTTTGTTTGGCTTGGTGCGCAAAATCAAGCCGCAAGTGATTCACGGCTGGATGCACCACGGTAATTTATTCGCAACGCTGGCCTGGTGGTTGGCGGGTTGCCGCCCGGTATTGCTGTGGGGAATGCACCATACCCCAGAAAAAGCCACGCTGGAGCGGGCGCAACATGCCTTGGTACTCAAAGTCGGGCGCTGGCTATCACGTTTTCCACAACAGATTGTGTACGTATCGCGCCGCAGTATGCAGCGCCACGCGGAATTGGGTTATGCCATGCAGCACGCGCAAGTGATTGCGAATGGGATTCCCTTGGGTAATAACCGTGAGCAGGCGGCGCATTATGCGAGTGTGCGTCAGGAATTAGGCATTCCGGCGAATGCGCGATTGATTGGTAGTTTGACCCGTTACGTGCCGGAAAAAGATATTCCTAACCTGTTGAATGCCATTCGCCTGTATCAAGAAAGTGGTGAGGATGCACATTTTCTGCTGGCAGGTGAGGGGATGGATGCGCATAACTTGGCATTGCAACCATTGCTGAGTGCTTTACCGGACGCCACGAAGATGCATTTGTTGGGGGTGCGTGCTGATGCGCAACGTTTGATTGCGGCGTTGGATATTGCCACCTTGTCCTCCCGGCGTGAGGCATTCCCGTTGTTTTTGGCAGAGGCGATGGCGGCTGGTGTGCCTTGTGTGGCGACCGATGTGGGGGATATTGCCGAATTTGTGGCAGATACGGGAACGATTGTGCCGGTGGCTGATGCCGCCGCGTTAGCAAACGCTTGGTCAAGTGTGTTGAACCAAGCGCCTGACGCGCGTGAATCTTTAGGGCAACAAGCGCGACAGCGGGTTGCTGAGCGTTATAGCCTGAATGCGGTCATTCAGGCATACCAACAGATGTTGGGTACATTGCTGCCTATTCGGTTTCCAGTGCGTAAGGCAGTTCCAGCACCTTGATGCTGTATTCGCCAAGGTGCAAGGGCTTGTTTGCTTCAGCAATTTTCATCACGGCTAAGGCTTCGACGTAACCATCGGGGTTCAGGGTGGCATTGAGAATGGTGCCTGCTTCCGTATCGGTGTCGCTGGCAAAACTGGTGCCAACGGCGGGGACATTGACGCAATGCGGAATGCCAACCCGATACATCTGGCGCTTGCTTTTACCCAAGTATTTGAGGCGAGCGACGATTTCTTGACCGGGGAAACAGCCCTTGGTGAAGCTGACACCGTTGATCAGGTGCATGTTCAACATTTGCGGAACCCAGGCTTCGCTGCTGGCTTTTGTCACCATCGGCACACCTGACATAACGTTGAAATATTCCCAACTGCTGCGCCCGACGCAAGCGGCGTTAACGTTGATGCGTTCCCACAGTTTTCTGGCTTCGTCCAGTTCGCCTAAAATCTTGAAGCGCGGAATCGGGGCAGGTTGACGCATAACCGTCAGGCTATTGATTTGCAAGGTTTCATAGGCTTGAGCGGGTGCTTTGCCGAGGATTTCTTGCAAGCGCTTATCACCGTCGGGAGCTGCGTAACCAAAATGTACCAAGCTGGCACTGGCATCTTCCAAGGCGACTTTAGAGCGCATCACATACATGCGCAGGCGTTTCAAAATCGGTTCAAGTAAATCGCGTGATACACTGAGGTAGTAAACCCCTTGGCGTTTGGTAATAAAGAATGTCGCTAATGCTCGCCCTTTGGGGGTGCAGTAAGCGCTGAGCTGGGATTGGGTATCGCTGACTTGGTTAATGTCGTTAGTCAACTGACCTTGCAAAAAAGTCGTGGCATCTTCACCACTGACACTGATTAACCCGAAATGCGACAGATCGCAGAGGATAGCGCCCTGTGGTGGAATGCGGCGTTCACGTTCAGGGTTGCCAAAAGAAACGAGTGAGTCACCGTTGAATTCTGCGCCGTGATCAATAAGAAAGTTTTTCCAGTCTGACTTCATGACGACTCCTTTGATTAGTATGATGTATTCTCTTGTTCCTCCCCTGTTAAGGGGAGGCTAGGAGGGGTTTCCCCTTATTTTTTCTCTTCAGGTTTAGCTTCTGTCGCGGCAGGAGCTGCATCGGCGGCTGGTTTAGCGGCTTCCTCTGGTAGCATCACTTTGATGTCTGCTTTGGCTTTCAACTCGTCCATGTAAGCCAGCATTTTTTTCTGCTGGTATTCACGTTCGATTTGCGGTTTCATGGCTTCCATTTCCGGTGGTTTGACATCGCGGCGTTCTTCCAGTTTGATGACGTGCCAGCCGAATTCGGTTTGTACAGGTTCTTTGGTAATCGTGCCGGGTTCCATTTTGGCGACTGCCTCAGAAAACGCCTTGACCATCGTGCTGGCTTTGAACCAGCCCAAGTCACCGCCTTGGTTGGCAGATGGGCCATCGGAAGATTTCTTGGCAAGATCGGCAAAATCGACTTTGTTTTCCAGTTCTTTGATGATGCCTTCGGCTTCTTCTTTGGTTTTCATCAGAATGTGGCGGGCTTTGTACTCAACTTTTTCACCACTGGTGCGCTCTTCGTAGGCTTTTTTCAGCTCATCTTCGCTGAGTTTGAAAGATGCCGCTTTTTCCTGTGTCCAAGTATTCAGAATGATTCGATCAGTAGCATCTTTGATTTTGTCTTTGATTTCTTGGCGTTCAGTTAGTCCGGCTTTGTTAGCTTCCTGACGTGCCAATTCGGTGATAATCAGGTCATCAAGGATGGATTTGGGGTCAACCTGTGCGCCTGGCATTCCGCCCACCATGCCCATGACGGTATTCAGGGTTTCCTGAGTAATATCAGTGCCGTTAACGGTCGCGACAACTTTCTTGTCATCCGCATACAGGCTTGTTGCCATCAGTGTTAACCCAACCAGCCCGGTTGCGATCATTGTAGTTTTGTTAAAACGCATTTTGAGTATTGTCCTCTGTCGTCGTTGATTTCGTTAATTTACGGTAAAACTTTTTTGAACGGTTTGACGGTGACACGCTGGTAAACGCCTGCTGCCACATAAGGGTCAGCTTCTGCCCAGCGTTGTGCTGCGTCTAATGAGCCGAATTCAGCAATGATAACACTGCCACTGAAGCCCGCTTCACCCGGATCGTTACTGTCAATGGCGGGGTTAGGGCCCGCCAGTAGCAGATGACCGGCATCCCGCAAGGCATGGAGGCGTTCCAGGTGTGCCGGGCGTGCTGCAAGCCGTTGTGCCAGACTGTTTTCAACATCTTCGCCAATAATGACATATAACATGGGTATCGTATCCTTAACGTTTGTTAACTATTTGGTGGTGTTTTCAGGGGTTTCAAGGGCGTGTTTTTGCAGGTAGAACACTTGCGCAATAATGAATGCAAAGGTCAAACCGAGTACGCCAAACAGTTTGAAATCTACCCAAATTGCTTCACTGAATAGCTCAGCCACTATCAGGTTCAGCACACCAATGAATACAAAAAAGCCTACCCACATCAGATTGGTCGTAATCCAGATACGCGGGGGAACTTGAATGGCGCTGGACATCATGCGTTCCGTCAGCGTCCTGCGTGAGCCAATGTATTGGCTGATGAGAAATGCCAGCGCAAAAGCCCAGTTGACGATGGTGACTTTCCATACAATAAACTTGGGATCTTTGAGGAGTAGGGTGAGTGTACCAAATACAATGAGAATGGCTAAGGTGATCAGATGCATCCGTTCAAAGCGGCGGTGCATGGCAAAATACAGCACGTTTTGCACAATCGTCGCCAAAATGATCACCAACGTCGCCAATAAGATGGCATCTTTCGGCTCGTTCTGGTTAAGTGACATCAGCGGTAACTGATTGGCGGCGGCAATCCATGCAGGTGGCAGGTCTGCAAAGAACTGGTACACCACAAAGAAGAGCACAACCGGGAAAAAGTCAAACAGAAACTTCATGCGTATTGGTATAATCCATCAAATTTAACCATTCTAAACGATAATTGTACAATGAGTCAGTATTTTCAAGTTCACCCAGAAAACCCTCAGATACGCTTAATCCGTCAGGCGGCGACGATCATCCGTGACGGTGGTGTAGTGGTTTTTCCCACCGATTCCAGTTATGCGATTGGTTGCCATTTGGGCGACAAAGCGGCGATGGAGCGTATTCAACGCATTCGTAAGCTGGATAATAAACACAATTTCACCTTGATTTGCCGGGATTTGTCAGAAGTTTCCCTCTATGGTCAAGTGGATAATATGAATTACCGCCTGATTAAGTCTTTGACACCGGGGCCGTACACCTTCATTCTACAGGCAACCCGCGAAGTGCCTCGGCGCTTGCAGAACCCCAAACGCAAAACCATTGGGGTACGCTTACCTGATCACATTGTCACCCAGACATTGTTACAGGAACTGAATGAGCCGCTGATGTCCAGCACCTTGATTTTACCGGGGGATGACTTGCCAATGGTTGATCCTTACCAAATTCGCTTGTCCTTGGAACATCAGGTTGATTTGATCATTGATGGCGGTTTCTGCGGGCATGAACCCACGACAGTGGTAGATTTAATGGAAGCCCGCCCCGTGATTTTACGCGAAGGCAAGGGTAATATTGACTGGTTGGTGGAGCATTAAGCATGGAAGGTATGGATATAGGTTACGTCATTCGCCTGATTGTGGCGGGGGCTATCCCGGTATTATTTGCGATTACCCTGCATGAAGTGGCACACGGTTGGGTTGCCAATAAGCTCGGCGATAGCACCGCGAAAATGTTGGGGCGTTTGACGATTAATCCCCTCAAGCATATTGATCCTATTGGCACGGTGGCACTGCCGCTGGGTATGTTGCTGATGTCGATGTTGACAGTGGGGCAACCGTTTGCGTTTGGTTGGGCAAAACCGATTCCGGTGAATACGCGCAATTTAAGCCATCCGCGCCGTGATATGGCGATCGTGGCAGTCGCAGGCCCTCTGGCTAATTTGCTGATGGCACTGTTTTGGGTGTTGATGATACCTGTGTTTTTGACAGTGATACCGGATGCCAATATTGCCGATGGTTTTGTCACCATGGCACAGATTGGTTTGGTGTTTAATTTGGTATTGCTGGTGCTGAATCTATTGCCGTTACCGCCTTTAGACGGTGGGCGGGTTTTAGCAGGCTTAGTGCCGCGTAATGTGGCAGATGTGCTGGATAAAATTGAACCCTATGGCTTTCCAATTTTGATTGTTTTGCTGCTTCTGGGAGTGCTAGACCAGATTATTGGGCCAATTATTGGTACACTTTACCGTTTGCTTACCACCATTATTTGATCAACAAAGGTTTGATGTGAGTACTACACCTTCGCAAAATCAGCGTGTCGTTTCCGGGATGCGTCCGACAGGCTTGTTACATCTGGGGCATTACCACGGTGTTTTGAAAAACTGGGTAGAGATGCAACTCAATTACGAGTGCTTCTTTTTTGTGGCAGATTGGCACGCACTGACCACCCACTATGAAACGCCAGGCGGCATTGCCCAGCATGTGGAAGACATGGCGATTGATTGGTTGGCAGCGGGTATTAGCCCCAGTTCTGCCACGATTTTCACTCAATCGCATGTGCCTGAACACGCCGAATTACACCTGTTATTGTCAATGATTACCCCGCTGGGTTGGTTGGAACGGGTTCCAACCTACAAAGATCAGCAGGAAAAGCTCAAGGAACGTGATCTCGCTACCTATGGTTTCCTTGGCTATCCGTTGTTGCAATCGGCTGACATCCTGGTTTATAAAGCCGACCGCGTGCCGGTGGGTGAAGATCAGGTAGCGCACATTGAATTGACGCGCGAAGTTGCACGCCGTTTCAACCATTTGTATGGGCGTGAACCCGATTTTGAGCAAAAAGCCGAACAAGCTGCCAATAAAATGGGTAAGAAACAGGCGAAAATGTACCGTGATTTGCGCCGTCAGTATCAGGAACAAGGGGACGCGGAAGCCCTGAATGTCGGACGTGCGTTGTTGGAGTCGCAGCAAAATTTGTCCCTAGGTGATCGTGAGCGCTTATTTGGTTACTTGGAAGGCTCTGGCAAAATCATCCTGCCTGAACCGCAGGCAGCGTTGACCAAAGCCTCCAAAATGCCGGGGCTGGATGGTCAAAAAATGTCGAAGTCGTACAACAATACGATTGCTTTGCGCGAATCCCCAGAGAGTGTAGACAAGAAAATCCGCACCATGCCGACCGATCCGGCACGCGGGCGGCGGACTGACCCCGGTGATCCGGCAAAGTGTCCGGTATGGCAATTCCATGAAGTGTATTCGGATGAAGCCACCAAGCAATGGGTGCAGGAAGGGTGTCGCAGTGCGGGGATCGGGTGTCTCGAATGCAAGCAGCCGGTGATTGCGGCGGTGCAAACCGAGCTTGCCCCGATTCAGCGCCGCGCTGCCGAATTTGAGCAGGATCGCGGGCGTGTCCGTGATATTTTGCGGGAAGGCGCAGAGTCGGCACGTCAAGTGGCGCGTGAAACCCTTGCTGATGTGATGGAAGCGATGCACTTCACCCATCACCTCTGATGAGTGCTATTCAGCGGGAAATGCCGTTAGCGGTGGTGCGTGGCGAGCAGATTATTGCCATGCCAGAGGATTTGTATATTCCCCCCGATGCGCTGGAAGTCTTTCTGGAGGCGTTTGAAGGGCCGTTGGATTTATTGCTGTACTTGATTCGGCGGCAGCATTTTGACATCTGCGACATTCCGATTGCGCACATTACTGAGCAATACATCGCTTATGTCGAGTTGATGAAAGAGTTCAAACTCGATCTTGCGGCTGAATACTTGCTGATGGCAGCGATGTTGGCAGAAATCAAGTCGCGTTTATTATTGCCTCGTCAGGCAGTGGTTGAGGAAGAGGATGATCCACGTGCGCAATTAATGCGTCAGTTGCAGGAGTACGAACAGTGTAAACAAGCAGCAGCGGATTTGGATACCTTACCGCGCTTGGATCGTGACCATTGGGTGGTGCACACCGCAGCGGATTTTCCGAAACTGCCGCGTCCGCAGCCCGAAGCCTCGTTGCGTGAGTTATTGCTGGCGTTTCAGGGCGTCTTGAAACGTGCGGATATGTTTACGCATCACGAAATTCGGCGGGAGCATTTGTCGATCCGTGAGCGCATGACGTTGATACTGGCGGCGTTACAGATGCAACAGTTTGTGCCGTTTGAAAATTTGTTTCGGGTGGAAGAGGGTAGACGCGGCGTGGTGGTGACATTGATGGCGGTGTTGGAATTACTCAAGGCGCATTTAATTGACGTGACGCAAAGCGATGCGGCGTATGCCCCGCTGTATATCCGTGCGGCAACGGCGGAGAGTTAAATGGAATTAACGACTATCCTGCAAGCTATTTTGCTGACAGCCGACAAGCCATTGTCGCTGGAGCAATTGGAAAGTTATTTCCTGCCGGAAGAAGGCATTTCACGGGGGGCTATTCGTAGCACCTTACAAACATTGCAAACCGGGTGTGCCAACCAAAGCTTTGAACTCAAGGAAACCGCCAGCGGGTTTCGGTTACAAACCCGTGCGGAATTCCAGCCTTGGGTGCAGCGTCACGACGACGAGCGCCCGCAAAAATATTCCCGTGCATTTTTGGAAACACTCGCGCTGATTGCTTGGCGGCAACCGATTACCCGTGCCGAAATTGAAGAAGTGCGCGGTGTGGCGGTGAATACCAATGTGATCAAGACCTTGTTGGAGCGTGATTGGGTGCGGGTCATCGGGCATAAAGAAGTCCCCGGCAGACCCGAAATGTTGGGTACTACCCGCCATTTTCTGGATTATTTCAACCTCAAGTCACTGGATGAATTACCGAGTTTGGCGGAAATGCAAACGCTGGACATGGATAAGTTGCAATTAGAATTGTTGGGGTAATTGACCAGCGTTGGTGGTTTCGCCATAGTCAGGCTTTGGTTGCAGGCGGAGGTTAGCGGGTATGCGTTCCTATGGATTCTTACTGTGTTTGCCCTTAATGGGATTACCTGTCTGGGCAGAATCACCTGCCGCTGATGCCGAGCGTGAAGCCCTTGAAAAATGGTTTGCGTCGGATACCTCTGAACCGCCGGTAGTGATTAACGAAGGGCAACTCGATTTTCTGGCAACCGCACCTGCGGGTGAGGCGCTGCATCATCATCAAAACAAAGTCAAAATTACGCCTGAATCCTTACTGGAAGGCTGGGCGTACCTCGAACAATGCCACGATAATTTGGATCAGGCAGCCGCGATGCAAATTACCTTTCGCGATGGCTATATCCGCGACATGAAAATCACCGAGCAGCGCAATATTGGTAAGGCATGGGTGGAAGGTTCCAGCCTGCAACTCAGCAAAGTCGGGGCGGATGCCCGTATTTGTTTGCAAGCCAGCACCCGCGCTTTACGCTTTCAGGATGACGGTTCCTATGCGTTATTGAACGGGCCGTATATGCGCAAGTTTTTGGACGGTTACTACCCGATGCAGGTTTCCATGCAAATTGAATACCCGGTGGATTTGTTGAAAGTAGCCGCTGTCACCCCAGCCGCACAAGCTGGTTTTACCGTCAAGCAACAACCCGGCTCGGTGGGTTTTGATGCGTTGTTTGAGGGTGAATTGCGCACTTCGATTCAGTTTGAAGCGCTGTAACATAATGGGCTAGAATCCGGCGCACTACATTATCAGGATAAACATTATGCCACAGCTTACCGCCTTGCTCTTCGATGTGGACGGCACGCTTGCCGATACCGAACGTGACGGACATCGCCCCGCCTTCAATAAAGCCTTTGCCGAAGCCGGTCTTGATTGGGATTGGAGCGTGGATTTGTACGCCGACTTGCTGACAGTGACCGGCGGCAAAGAGCGTATTCGTTATTTTGTGGAAAAATACCTGCCAGACTTTGCGCCAGCCGAAGGCATCGCCGAGTTTGCCGCGCGGATGCATAAGCGCAAAACCCATTTCTATCTGGCAATGTTGCAAGCGGGCGAAATTCCCTTGCGCGTCGGTGCAGAACGCTTGATTCGTGAAGCACGGGCGGCAGGGTTACGCTTAGGAATTGCCACGACCACGACCCCGGAAAACGTCACCTATTTGCTGAAAGCTACCTTGGGGGAGGAGTCTATCGCTTGGTTTGAGTGCATTGCGGCGGGCGACATCGTGCCTAAGAAAAAGCCCGCACCCGATATTTATGTGTATGCCATGCAGCAAATGGGTTTACAGCCTGAAGAATGCTTGGCGTTTGAAGATTCGGATAACGGTATTCGTTCATCGACAGCGGCTCATCTGAAAACCATTGTAACCGTGAATGATTACACCCGTGACCACGATTTCAGCAAAGCAGCATTGGTAGTCGATCAGTTTGGCGAGCCGGATGCGCCGTTCACGGTATTACAAGGTGACGCAGGCAAACAGTCTTACGCCACCCTTGCGCTATTGCAGCACGTGTTTAACGCATCAGTAAGTACTCAATAACGCTTGAGCGCGGTAGGTGTTCAAGCGGATGCGCCAGCCGGGGAGCCATTTAGCTTCGCCGCGTGCAGGAGAGGAGTTGGCGATACGGCGCACGAGGACTTCTTCGGCGGCACGTGCAAATTCATCCAAGGCTTGCGGGCCTGCTTGAACCGGGCGCATGGTCAAGAGTACTTGCAGCAAGCCCCAGCCTTGACCATTGTAGCGTTCGGTGGGGCTGGTGCCTTCGCCTTTGAAGTTGACGTAATCCAGTAATGGGTATAAGCCGCGCTGGGTTTTTTCGACCGCTTGGTAGTTTTGCAGTACGCGGTCACGGTCTTGTGGGGCAACTTGTGCCAACATTGTGGGTAACGCACGGGTGAGGCGTTCGGACATGTAGTTGGCTTGAATATTCATGGTTTGTTGCAGGAAGGTGCGTAACTGCTGCATTTCTGGGTCATTACGGGCGCGTTCAAACGCGGCTTTGTTTGCCCAAGGTGCGGTACGCACACTGCGGTTGGTCAGCCATTGCGGGATGGGTACGCCTTGCGCTTTGGTGTAGTCGATCAGTCCGGGGAAGGTTTCGGTGTAAGGACCGCGATGCCCTGCCGGATACCAAATGAAATGCCCAATACCGAGGGAGGCGAATTCTTCGCGGTCATTCCACACCACCAGTAAATCGGGGTTGCCGCTGGTTTCATTACGGTATACTTTATCGGCTATCCAGTTCAAATCTTTAGCGGGAACGACCGTTGGTGTGGGTGAGGTTTGCTGATTCATCGGAGCACACGCCGATAACCCTAAGCCAGCCATCACCGCCAGTGATAATACTATTTTTTTCATAACAAGCCCTTACATCGGTGTAAAACAAAATCAAACTCATAGAGCCGTGGGTCGGGTGAAAAGTTCCATTCTTTGAGCAATGCCAGTGCTTAATTTGGCTGAAAGCGTATAGTTATCAGTGTAAACAATACAGGAGGTTGATATGAAAGAAAAACTACAGCAATTAGTACAAGCCCTAACCAGTGAGCGTGAAGAGTTACGGGTGCGTCTGCATGTATTGGGTTTGGATGCGCGTGAGGAATGGGAGCATCTGGAAACCAAGTGGGATGCTATGCAAGTACGCTTACGTGATGCAGGTTGGGAGTTGAACCTGAAAGCAAAAGAGGAAATTCACGACTTGGGTGAAGATGTGGATAAACTCCAGCATAAAATCAGCGATAAAGTGGATGATATTCGCGTGGAAGTCGTTGAGGAGTTACATGAGTTAGGTGAGGAGTTGTCTGAGTTGTATCAGAAAATCCGGCGGCATTTTTGAATAAAACCATGATGTAACATCATAATTTGGAAAGATTTATGGAGCAAGTGAAGGTTCTTTTTGTGTGCATGGGCAATATCTGCCGTTCACCCACGGCGCAGGGCGTGTTTGAACGCTTAGTGCAGTCACAGGGGTTGGCGGAGCGGATTCTGATTGATTCGGCGGGTACACATGCTTACCACATCGGCAATCCTCCCGATAAGCGTTCTCAGGCAGCCGCACAAAATCGTGGGCTGGATTTGTCGGGGCAGCGGGCGCGTAAAGTGACGGTGGCAGATTTTGAGGAATTTGATTACGTGTTGGCGATGGATCGCACCAATTTGGAAGATTTGCACGATCTGGTCGCTGTATCGCAACGTGAACGGGTGCGCTTGTTCATGACGTTTGCGGAGGGCTGGAATGTCGATGAAGTGCCTGACCCGTATTACGGTGGAGACAGTGGTTTTGAACGGGTGTTGGATATGGTGGAAGATGCGGCGGCAGGTTTGTTAGACCATATCCGCCGCCATCATTTGTAGACTGCATGAAAAGAACCTCACCCCAACCCCTCTCCTTGACAGGCGAGGGGCTAATAAACAATGCAACTCTTGCTCCCCCTCGCCTGTCAAGGAGAGGGGGCGGGGGGTGAGGTTCTTCATCGGGATGTGAAAATTACAGTGGCGTTATTCCGGGTCAGTATGCATCCATGAAGGGCGTTTTTTCATGGGGGGTGGTGCTTTCGGTGGTTCAATTGCAGGCGCAGGTTCTTCCGGTGCG
>JBEUIR010000003.1:0-3475 GCA_040415395.1 Candidatus Thiothrix namsaraevi | reverse complement strand
TGGCGTTATTCCGGGTCAGTATGCATCCATGAAGGGCGTTTTTTCATGGGGGGTGGTGCTTTCGGTGGTTCAATTGCAGGCGCAGGTTCTTCCGGTGCGCTTGCTTCTGCCATGACAGGAACAGCTTCTGGTTTCTGTTCCGGTGCTGGTTGAGGCGCGGTTTCCACAATGATTGGTTGTGGTTCGGGGACTGGCTCAGGTACTGGTTGAGGCGCAGCTTTCACCACGATTGGTTCTGGCACTGTTTCCGGTGCAGCTTTCACCACGACGGGTTCTGGCATTTGCACTGGCTCTGGTACGGATGCGGATACAGTTTCCACGATTACCAAGGGTGCTGGAACAGGTTCCGGTTTGACCTCTGCTTTTGCAGGTTGACGCTCGTAACGCGGTTGATGCATGGGCTGCGTGGCGGTCAAGTCGATGATGAACGGTTCCATGTTTTCCGGGGCGAACGCTGGTTCGACCTCGACTCCTGCTGGGCGCGGCGGGCGTTGCTGGCGGTTTTGATTGCCACGGGGGCGACGTGTCCTGCCACGGCGTTCACGGGGGCCGCGAGCTTGATTGCCTGCTGTTTCTTCCGGCGCATCATCACCTTCTTCAGCGTTTGGTGCGTCGCTTAAGTCATCGGTGTCGCTGTTGGCATCTGCTGTTGGCGGTGGTGCCAATATACGTGCGGCAGTGATGGCAACTTCTGCGAGTGGTGTTTCCGCTGCGCTATCGCTGACGGCTGCTTGACGCGGCTGCTGCGGTTTTGCAGGTGCGGCATCATCCATGAGGGCTGTGCCAGTGTCTTGGTCTTGCGCGGTAAGTTCAGGCGTTGCCGCGTTGCGGTTGCGTGATTCACGCCGTGAACGGTCACGGCGCGGGTGTTGCGCTTGACCGTGTTCACGGTTGCCATCGCGTGTTTCGCCTGGTGTTGCAGGCAGTGCGATTTCTACCGGCACTTGCTCATCGACCGGTATGGCTGCTGTTGGTGCGTCTTGAGCTTGTACACGCGGTGGGCGAGGTTCGTGTGGCAGGCGACGGTTGTTGTCACCTGCGGTTTCCTCGCGTTCGTTGCGATTGCGGTTATTACGGCGTTCGTTATTACGTTCGTTGCCGTTGTTGCGATCCGGGGAACGTTCGTTGCTGCGTTCGTTGCCGCGTGGTTCGGCAGTGCGTTCTGTACCGCGTTCATTGTTCCGTGGTTCGGCAGTGCGTTCTGTAGCGCGTTCATTGTTCCGTGGTTCGGCAGTGCGCTCGTTACCGCGCTCATTGCCGCGTTCGCTGGGGCGATTTTGGCGATTCTGGCGATTTTCCTGGGCATTGCGGTTGCGGGTGTCGTCGTTGCCTGGGCGTTCGGCATCACCTGCGGTTTCGCTTTTGCCATTGTTGCGGTTACGGTTGCGCTGATCGTTACGTTCGCCGCCACGTTCGTTGTTGCGACGGTCACGTTGTGGTTGGTCATTGCGCTGGGTGACTGCGGGGGCGGCAGCTTCTGTTTGGCTTTCAGCCGCTTCAGCCGCTTGGTCGACGCTAGGGCTGCTACCAAACAGGCTACTAAAAATACGCCGCATTAACCCAGGACCTTTGATGGGCGTAACGGTTGGTATCACTGGTGTTGCTGCTGTGACTTTTGTTTCGCTTGGCTGGTTGCGCACACTTTGTGGGGCAGGTGTGCTGGGCATGACATTGGTGACAGCCGCTTCCGCAGGGGCTTGCTGCTGGTTAGCATCTTGCCGAACCGTTTCTTCAGCGGTTGGTGGAGCTGGGATGTACTGGTAACTGCTTTGGGTTTCTTCGTCTTCGAGGTTGTCATTACGGATACGGCTGATGTCGTAATGCGGCGTTTCCATGTAAGGGTTGGGAATAATGGTCAAATCGACATTGCGACGCTGTTGAATGTCGGTGATCGCTTGACGCTTTTCGTTCAGCAAGAAGGTCGCAACGGAAACCGGCAGGCGGGCAATGACTTTGCCGGTCATTTCCTTCATGGCTTCTTCTTCGACCAAGCGCAGGATAGACAGTGCCATCGAGTCGGTGCTGCGGATGTGACCTTGACCGGTGCAACGTGGGCAAACGATTTGGCTGGATTCACCCAGTGACGGACGCAAGCGTTGCCGTGACATTTCCAGCAAGCCAAAGCGGGAAATGCGCCCGACTTGTACCCGTGCGCGGTCAAGTTTCATGGCATCACGTAGGCGTTTTTCGACTTCGCGTTGGTGTTTGCTGGGCAACATGTCGATAAAGTCGATCACCACCAAGCCGCCCAAGTCACGCAAGCGCAATTGACGCGCAATTTCGTCAGCCGCTTCGAGGTTGGTGTTGAGCGCGGTTTCTTCGATGTCATGCCCTTTGGTGGCACGCGCCGAGTTGATGTCGATGGAAATCAGCGCTTCGGTATGGTCAATGACGATCGCACCGCCTGAGGGCAGGGCAACGGTGCGCTGATACGCCGTTTCGATCTGATTTTCCACCTGAAAGCGGCTGAATAGCGGCGTGCCATCGGTGTAGAGCTTGAGCTTGCGGATATTGTGCGGCATCACCGCCTGCATGAAATCACGCGCTTGGTTGAATACCTTGTCATTGTCGATGACAATCTCACCGATGTCGCGGCGGAAATAATCACGCAGGGCGCGGATAATGACATTGCTTTCCTGATACAGCAGCGTCGGGCCTTTGTGCTGGCTGTAGGCTTGTTGGATGGCATTCCACAAGGTTTTGAGGTAGTCCAAATCCCATGAGAGTTCTTCGGCATCGCGCTCGATACCGGCGGTGCGCACGATCACGCCCATGCTGTCGGGGATGTCTAACTCGCTCAGGGTTTGCTTGATTTGCTGGCGGTCATCGCCTTCAATACGCCGAGAAACCCCACCCGCTTTAGGGTTATTGGGCATTAACACCAAATAACGCCCGGCAAGGCTGAGGTAGGTGGTCAGAGCTGCACCCTTATTGCCACGCTCTTCCTTATCGACTTGCACCAGAATTTCCATGCCTTCACGCATCACGTCTTTGACGTTAGGGCGACCGGAGTATTTGGCATTCGGGTTGTAAAATTCAGGCGCAACTTCGCGGAAAGAGAGGAAACCGTGGCGTTGTGCGCCATAGTTGACGAAAACTGCTTCTAAGCTGGGTTCGACGCGGGTAATTACCCCTTTGTAAATATTGGCCTTTTTCTGAGCGCGTAGGGAATGTTCAATATCGAGGTCGTATAGGCGTTGCCCATCAACCATGGCAACGCGAATTTCTTCGGGTTGGGTTGCATTAATTAAAATACGTTTCATGTACTACATAAGCCTTGGTTATGCAGCACCTGTTACCTGTTTGTTTCAGGTGGAGTCGATTAGTTTATTTCGTTTAATATCAAAGCGTTAGAAATATTCTCTTCGCCAAGCTATGGATTAACCTTAATCGGGTCTACCTTCAGAAAGAATCGTTCGGTTATTACGGGTCATGGAACTGCCTCATAAGGGCGCATGAAAATTGTAAACCGCTG
>JBEUIR010000002.1:0-37179 GCA_040415395.1 Candidatus Thiothrix namsaraevi | reverse complement strand
TACCGATGGTGGTGCATAACGATAAGGTGCTGCGCAACCCCGCTTCGGTGATGAAATTGCTGACGACTTGGACGGCTCTCAAGTTACTTAGTCCCAGTTATACGTGGAAAACCGAGGCGTGGACGCGCGGTGAATGGAAGGACGGTATTCTCAACGGTGATTTGATTTTAAAAGGTTACGGCGACCCGTTTCTGACCGATGAAGCCTTTTGGCGATTGCTGCACGATTTGCAACTGAAAGGCTTGAAAGAGATTCGCGGGCAATTGGTGGTGGATAACAGCTATTTCAACATTCCCGATTACGACCCAGCGGCTTTCGATAATGAACCAACCCGTGTCTACAACGCCAAGCCTTCGGCGCTAATGTTTAACTTTCAGGCGAACCGTTTTCTATTGGAAGCCGACCAAGCCACGGGCAAGGTGGCGATTGCACCATTCCCGCTGATTCCCGGTTTGCAATTGGATAACAGCATGGTGTTGGCAAAAGGCGGTTGCCGTAAGGCGCATTACCAGCCGGACTTTACGCCAACAGGCACGGCGCTTAAGGTTTCCGGCGCGTATTCGGCAGATTGCGGGAAAAACTTTGTGCTGCGGGTGTTGTCCACCCCTGAGGAGCATGTCTTCAATGCGTTTCGGGATGTGTGGCAGTCGCAAGGCGGCAAGTTCGGCGGCTCTTTGCAAATCGGGCAGGTGCGGGCAGGCGATGTGTTATTGCATACCCACGAATCGCGTACTTTGGGGGAACAAATCCGCTTCATTAATAAGTGGAGCAATAATGTCATGACGCGCAATGTGTTCCTCACCATCGGCGCGAAAGTGCTGGGAGCGCCTGCGACCTTGGATAAAAGTCGGATGGCGACTGCTGATATGCTCAAAAAAGCCGGTATCGACTACACTGGTATGGTAGTGGAAAACGGTTCCGGCTTATCACGTTCCGAGCGCATCAGTGCCAGGCAGTTGGGTGAATTATTGGAAATGGCATGGCGTGACCCGTACATGCCGGAATTCATGGCATCGTTGCCGCTATTGGGTGAAGACGGCACCTTGGCAAGCCGTTTCAAGGACGATGACTTGCGCGGGCGCAGCCACCTGAAAACCGGGACGCTGAAGGATGCCACGGCTATCGCGGGGTATATGTTGACCCGCAGCGGTAAGCGTCTGGTCATCGTGTTATTGCATAATGGGCGGGAAGCTCAGGGTAGCGGACGGCGCTTGCAGGATGATTTATTAAAATGGGCATTCGAGCAGTAAGTAATATCGCAAACAAAACATAAGGATCAGGAAGCGGCAGTATGAAAACAATCATTTGGGGCTTATGCTTATTAGGAGCAAGTGCGCCGGGGTATGCCGCTTTTTTCCAACAAACGGAAGAAGAGGCTGCGGCTCAGGCGGAATCCCCTGTTAACGTTACTGTGCAGGGCGCTGATACGGCGCTGGCGGATAATTTACGGGCTTTTATGCCTTCCTTGCGCAACCTCAACTGCGATAGCTCGACCGATCGGGTGCAACGTTTCATCGAATCTGCCGAAGAAAAACTACACGAAGGCGCGGAGGCGATGGGCTATTACAGCGCCCGTTTTAACGTTACCCCGGTGCAACAAGGCAATTGTTTGGCGTTGCATGTGGCGGTACAACCCGGTGAGCCGGTGCGCGTGACAGTTATTGCGGTGCAAGTGACGGGGGCGGGCAGAGATTTGCCGGAATTTCGCCAGATAACGGCTGCATTGCCTTACCAAACAGGCGACGTGCTGGTGCACCAACACTACGAAGATTTCAAAGCCAGCCTTCGCAGTACCGCCAATCGCTTGGGGTTTTTCGATGCGGAATACGTGCTGCGGGAAATTCAAGTCGACCCTGACACGCGCCAAGCGCAAGTACGCCTGCATTTTGATACGGGCAAACGTTACCAAGTGGGCAAGGTTAAGGTGGAACAGGATGTGTTGGCAGAAAAATACCTCAACCGTTACTTGCGCGTGCGTGAGGGTGATACCTACAACGCTGAAAACTTGCTGAAACAGCAGCGAATTTTGGAAGGCAGCGGTTATTACAACGAAGTGCAAGTGAGCGGTGCTTATCAGCAAGCCGAAAACGGTGTCGTACCCGTGGGCATTACGGCTGCACGGCGCAAGCGCTATACCTATGACGGGCGGGTGGGCTATGGCACGGATACCGGATTTCGGGTCGAAACCGGCATGAATACCCATTGGGTTAACAATAAAGGTCACAAATTCAATGCCAAGGGTGTAGTGGCGCAAAATGAGCAATCGGTGGAAGGTGCTTACAAAGTACCGTTATGGCAACCGGAACACGAATTTGCCAGTCTTTCCGGCGGGGTGCGCCACACCGACAACAAGGGGATCGAAAGCGAAGCGCTCAAATTGGGCTTGGATTATAACCGCCGCAACCGCCACGATTGGCAACAAACGGTATTCATCAATTACCTCGACGAAACCACGCGCGTGAGCAGTGGTGCAGAAACCCATTCGCAACTGACGCTGGCTGGGGCACGGGTCAAAAAAACCGAAACCGACGCTTTGTTGTTTCCCACGCGCGGCTGGCAAGTGGCGGCTGAAGTGCAGGGTGCAGTCGATGGTGTGTTAAGTGATCAAAGCGTGTTGCAAGGGAAATTGAGTGGTAAGTATCTGCGCACCGTAAACAACCGCGATAAGTTGATTCTGCAAGGTGCGGCAGGTACTACCTTGACCGACGATCTGGATACTATGCCCAAATCGCTACGTTTTTTTGCGGGCGGGCAAAGTTCGGTGCGTGGCTACGATTTCGAGTCCTTGGGGGAAACCAATGCTGCTGGTGATGTGTTAGGCGGCAAGCATTTGTTGACCACCAGCATTGAGTACGAACACCCAGTGGTGGATAACTGGAGTGCGGCGGGTTTTGTGGACGCGGGGAATGCGTTTGACAATACCGCGAATTTGACCATGAACGTGGGGGCGGGTTTTGGGGTACGTTACAAATCTCCCTTGGGACCGATACGTGCCGATATTGCCGCGCCGACCGATGACCCTGGTGATGTGCATTTCTACTTCAGTTTGGGACCTGACTTGTGAATCAATGGCTGAAACATTTATTGGTTAACCCCTTGCTGGTGATTTTCCTGCTGTTATTGCTGGTGCTGGGGAGTTTGGCTTTTCTCGCGTTGTCACAAACTGGCACGCGTTTTCTGGTCAATAATGTGCCTTATTTTGTCTCCGGTCTTGCGCTGGAAAATGTCGAAGGCACTCTAGCAACGGGTCTCAAAGCCAGTCGTATCCGTTGGGAAAACGACAGTGCGACTTTGGAAGCTGACAATGTGGACGTGGATAGTCAGGTGGAAGTGGCTTCACCGCCGACCTTGCGGGTCAGCCGCTTGCTTGCCGATAAATTGGTGATTCGTTTGCCGGAAAGTCAGGAAGCGGTAGCCAGTAGCCCATTTGAATTAATGTCGATTGCGCTGCCGCTGAATCTCGATGCGCAACAAATTCGTATTAAGGCGCTGGAAGTTTGGCAAGGCGAACACCCCTTGCGCTTACGTGATGTGCAATTGGATGCGCAAGCCCATAACGGAAAATTACACCTCGACAACTTGCAAGCTGAGCTTTACGACGCACAAGGCAAGGTCGATGTGGTGCTGGATGGCTCGATGCAATTGGCGAAACCGCATGAGCTGGCGTTGCGTGTGGCTGTGGATGCGGACAGCACAGCATGGGGTGTCGGCACGGCGAAAGCGGATGTGGGTGGCGAATTATTGCAGTATACCCTCGATATGACGGCAGATTGGGCATACGCTGACTACCCGCGCTACCAAGGCACTTTGCAGGGCAAGGGTTCATTTGCTGACCTTACGGTGGCGCAATTGCAGCTTAACGGTGCAGCGGGGGCGCTGAGTGCCACGGGGCATGTCGATTGGGAGAATGCATTGATCTGGCAAGCCGAGGTGGAAGGCAGCCAGTTAAACCCCGCGCCATTTCTTAAAGACTGGCCTGCCACGCTCGATGTGAAATTACGTTCAGGCGGCACATTGGCGCAGGGTAAATTGCAGGCAACGACACTGGATGTGACGCGCTTGCAGGGTAAATTGCGCGAATACCCAGTGGATATAAGCGGGCAGGGCGATTGGAATGGCAAGGTCATCAATCTGCAAGCGCTGGATGCTAAAGTCGGCGATAATCGCTTGCTGGCAAATGGTGCTGCTAGCGACAAACTCGACATCAACTGGCAGATAGATGCACCAAAACTAGCACAGCTTGACCCGCGCTTACGTGGCAATGCCAAGGGTGAGGGGACGTTGCAGGGGCTGCTCGATGGTTCGCAATTGCAACTCGATGTGGCGGATTTATCCGGCAAGGTGGAAGGTTACGACCTCAACGCCAAGGGGAAACTCGCTTGGGGTGATGCCAAACTCGCCGCGCAAGACGTGGTGATTGAGTCGGGTGGCAATCGGGTGGAAGTTTCCGGGCAAGCCACCGCGCCCTTTGATTTGCGCTGGAAAGTGGATGCTAAGAACCTTGCCAAAGCCTGGAAAGGGTTGGAGGGCAGTTTGCAGGGCGAGGGTGTTTTCAAAGGCAAGTTGGAAGCGCCAGAGATTCAAGCGGATTTAACCGGCAGCAAATTGCGTTATCAGGATTACCGCTTGGGTGCGTTGGATGTGCAGGCGCAGCAAGTGGGTGAACGCTACGAGGTGAACGGTAAACTTAAGGATTTTAAAACCGGCGAAACCCTGATTCAGGCAGCGACCATCACGGGGGAGGGAACGCTTGCGAGTCATCGGCTGAATGCACAAGTGACCCATGAGTCAGGCAAGCTGGATGTAATCGCCAGCGGTGGTTGGCAAAACGCACAGTGGCAAGGCACGATTCCCAGTCTTGCATTGCGCGATACACCGGCGGGTGATTGGAAGATGGTTGCGCCGATTAATTTGCAAGCGTCCGCTAAAGCGTTTAGTAGCTCGCTGATTTGTTTGAGTGACAAGGGGGCGCGTGCTTGCGGCAAACCGGCGTGGACACCCACGGCAGGGTTCAGTATTGCGGGGGAGTTGCAACAAATTCCCTTGGTGATGTTGCGTCAGTGGTTGCCAGATACCGTGAGTGTGGCAGGGATAGCGAATGCTGATTACCGTTTTGAGCAACGTGGTGGTAAGCCGGTGGCGAGTGTCGCATTGCGCTTGCCCGATAGCAGCGTCAGTGTGCGTGGCAGCAAGGGTAAAACCGAAACGGTGCAATACAGCAATACCCGTGCGGATGTTAGCCTCAATGATCGGCAGATGGAGGTGCAGGCGCAACTGGATTTGGTGAGTTACGGGCAGTTGCGTGCCGATGGGCGTATCGACTTATCGCCCACCGATGGCAAGCATCGCATCAATGCCCGCCTGAATGCAGCGCTGCCGGATATTGCGTGGCTGGAACGTTTTTCGCCGCAGATTGACCGTTTACAGGGCAAAGTGGCGGGGGATGTGCAGATCAGTGGTTTGCTCAAACAGCCGGTCGTGAATGGCGAGGTGCGCTTAACCGAGGGGCAGGTGCATTTGCCGGAAGCGGGGGTGACGTTGGATGCGATTAATCTGAACATGCAAGCCAGCGGGACAGAACGCGCCACCATTAACGGTTCGTTGCGGGCAGGTGGTGGCACGATGACGGCTAATGGGGTGTTGTCCTTGGTAAACCTGCCGCAGTGGCAGGCGGATGTGAGCTTGCAGGGCAATCAGCTCAAGTTGATGGATACGCATGAAATACAAGCATTGGTTTCCCCCGATTTGCGGATTCAAGCCAGCCCTAGCGAGGTGGCGATTAGCGGTAGCGTGTTGATTCCTGAAGCGACGGTGAGTTTGCGGGAAATTCCGCAGACTGCCAGTGCGCGTTCGGATGATGTGGTGATGGTGGGACGTAGCGCTGGTAAAGCCGATGCCGGTGAGCCAGCAACCGTTTTGGTTAAAGATGCGCCGTTGAATATCAAGCCGAATGTGGTGATTGAGCTGGGCGACAAGGTTACATTCAATGGCTTTGGTTTGGATGCGCGGCTGACGGGCAAGTTGCGGGTGTTGCGTACTCGTCAGGATATTATTGCGGAAGGCGTACTCAATGTCGTGGATGGTGTGTATAAGGCTTATGAACAGCGTCTGGCGATTGAGCGTGGGCGGCTGATTTTTAATGGCCCATTGAATAATCCGGGGCTGGATGTGCGGGCGGTGCGGGAAGTGGCAGATGGTGACATCAAGGTGGGCATTTCACTGGCTGGCACGGTGCAACAACCGGAGTCCACCTTGTTTTCCACCCCGCAACAAACGCAAAGCGACACCTTGAGTTATTTGCTCACGGGGCGAGCAATGTCCAGCTTAAGTGGCGATCAATCGTCGCTGCTGATGGAGGCGATTACGGGTCTGGGCATTGCGGGGGGTGAAAACCTTGCGCAACGTTTGGGCGGTAGTTTGGGGTTAGACGATGTGAGCTTGAAAGCCAAAAATGGTGATTTCGACCAGAGTGAACTGGCGTTGGGCAAGCGCTTGGGGGCAAGGCTCTACGTGCGTTATATCGTGGGTTTGTTTGATTCGCTGCAACGGGTGGCGATTACTTACCAAATTAATAAGCACTTACAGGTTGAAGCCCAAACAGGACTCCAGCAGGGTGTCGACCTGATTTACAAGATCGACACCGATAGCGGGCCACTTAAACGTTGATCTGGCGGTTAGCAGCCGCGCCCAATGGCGTAGTAGGTAATGCCTTTTTTCACCATTTGTTCGGGTGAGTACAGATTGCGCCCATCCACGATAACCGGGTCTTTCAGCTTTGACTTGAGCGCCTCAAAGTCGGGGCTGCGGAATTGTTGCCATTCGGTCACGATCACCAGACAATCCGCACCTTCCAACGCTGCCTCGGCTGTTTGGCACAGTTTCAGGTCGTCACGTTGCCCGTAAATGCGGGTGCATTCCTCCATCGCTACCGGGTCAAAAGCTTGTACCTTGCAGCCTTGTTTCCACAGGGCTTCCATCAAGGTGCGGCTGGATGCTTCGCGCATATCATCGGTATTGGGTTTGAATGCCAAGCCCCACACGGCAATGGTTTTGCCTTCCAGATTTGTGCCGTAATGCTTTTGCAGCTTCTCAAACGGCTTGTCTTTTTGGCGGTAGTTGACGGCTTCTACCGCAGACAGCAACTCGGCGTTGTAACCGATTTCACGCGCAGTACGTTCCAGTGCCTGTACGTCTTTGGGGAAACAGGAGCCACCATAGCCGCAACCGGGGTAGATGAAGTGATAACCAATACGCGGGTCAGAACCAATCCCCACCCGCACTTTTTCAATGTCCGCACCCAGCAGTTCCGCCATATTTGCCAGTTCGTTCATGAAGCTG
This sequence comes from Candidatus Thiothrix namsaraevi, assembly GCA_040415395.1. Classification (GTDB taxonomy): domain Bacteria; phylum Pseudomonadota; class Gammaproteobacteria; order Thiotrichales; family Thiotrichaceae; genus Thiothrix; species Thiothrix namsaraevi. Next base: position 29,841 of record JBEUIR010000002.1, on the reverse strand, counting down.
ATTTTGGTGGCAAGCATTGCATTGGCAGCGTATTTGGTGAGTTCGGCAGAGCGGATGTCCATCACCACCAAGCGGTCATGGTTGCGGTTGAAAGGGGCGTAGAGTTCGCGCATCAGTTCAGTGGTGCGAGGGTTGTCTGTGCCGATCACAATCCTGTCGGGTTTCATGAAATCGTCAAGTGCTGCCCCTTCTTTCAGGAATTCAGGGTTGGATACCACGTCGAATTCGGCGTTGAAGGCACGTTGTTCCAATACCTCTAGCATCGCCGCGCGTACTCGGTCAGCCGTACCGACGGGGACAGTGGATTTGTCGACTACAATGCGGTAGCCGTCCATATGTTGCGCAATCGAGCGGGCGACGGTGAGTACATAACGCAGGTCAGCCGAGCCGTCTTCATCCGGTGGTGTGCCAACCGCGATAAACTGAAATAAACCGTGTGCAACGCCTTCCGCCGCTGACAGGGTAAATTTCAAACGCCCGGCAGCAATATTGGCTTGCACCATTTTGTCGAGACCGGGTTCATGAATGGGGATTTCACCATTGAGTAACATATTGATTTTGCGCTCATCAACATCGACGCACAGCACGTCATTGCCAACTTGTGCTAAGCACGCCCCGGTGACTAGGCCGACATAACCCGAACCGTAAATTGTAACTTTCATTGATGGTTCCTAAAATAAAAACTGGATTTTTGTATACGATGCGGATTATGATCAACTTCGCTAATTTTTGTAACAATTAAGCCGATGAACTTACCAGTTTAGCCGTCGAAGATTAATAACAAAATTCTGCTTTTCCAAGGTTGACATTGGGGAGTGATTCACTCACAATGCCGTCCTTTCCAGTCGGAGGGGTTCCCGAGCGGTCAAAGGGGACAGACTGTAAATCTGTTGGCACTGCCTTCGAAGGTTCGAATCCTTCCCCCTCCACCATATTTTAGTTTGCACGTTCAGCTTGATTGATATTGTCACGCGGTACGGTGCGGACACACGACTTCAGGCGGGTGTAGTTCAATGGTAGAACTTCAGCCTTCCAAGCTGATTGCGTGGGTTCGATTCCCATCACCCGCTCCAATTTCTGGCTGAGTCGTTAAAATGGTTTTGCTCTCATAGCTCAGGTGGTAGAGCGCATCCTTGGTAAGGATGAGGTCGGCAGTTCGACTCTGCCTGAGAGCACCAATTATTCAGGAATTTAACGGGAAGTTATCGATCATGGCAAAAAGTAAATTTGAGCGTAATAAAACGCACGTAAACGTTGGTACAATCGGTCACGTTGACCACGGCAAAACCACGCTGACAGCGGCGTTGACAGTTGTGCAGGCCAAAAAATATGGCGGCGAGTCAAAAGCTTACGATCAGATCGATGCGGCTCCTGAAGAAAAAGCACGTGGTATCACCATTTCTACTGCGCACGTAGAATACGAATCTGAAACCCGTCACTACGCACACGTAGACTGTCCAGGTCATGCTGACTATGTTAAAAACATGATCACTGGTGCGGCGCAGATGGACGGCGCAATTCTGGTTTGTTCTGCTGCTGACGGCCCAATGCCGCAAACACGTGAGCACATCCTGCTGTCTCGCCAAGTTGGTGTTCCATACGTCGTTGTTTACATGAATAAGTGCGACCTAGTTGACGACGAAGAGTTGTTGGAACTGGTTGAAATGGAATTGCGTGAACTGCTGTCCAGCTATGACTTCCCTGGTGATGACACGCCAATCGTTAAAGGTTCTGCGCGTATGGCGCTGGAAGGCGATGAGTCTGATATCGGCGTTCCATCTATCGCACGTTTGATCGAAGCTATCGATACTTTCATTCCAGACCCGGTTCGTGCAATCGACGGCACATTCTTGATGCCTGTTGAAGACGTATTCTCCATCTCTGGTCGTGGTACGGTTGTAACCGGTCGTATTGAGCGTGGTGTGATTAAAGTTGGTGAGACCATCGAAATCGTTGGTATTCGTGACACCAAGTCCACTACTGTTACGGGCGTTGAAATGTTCCGTAAGTTGTTGGATCAAGGTATGGCGGGTGACAACGTAGGTTTGTTGCTGCGTGGTACTAAACGTGAAGAGGTTGAGCGCGGTCAAGTTCTGTGCAAGCCTGCATCTATTAAGCCACACACTACGTTTGAAGCAGAAGTTTATGTTCTGTCTAAAGACGAAGGTGGTCGCCATACGCCATTCTTTAAAGGCTACCGCCCACAGTTCTACTTCCGTACTACGGACGTAACCGGTGCTTGCGAATTGCCAGAAGGCGTTGAAATGGTTATGCCGGGTGACAACGTTAAGTTGGTTGTTACGCTGATTAACCCGATCGCGATGGAAGACGGTCTGCGTTTCGCTATTCGCGAAGGTGGTCGTACCGTTGGTGCTGGCGTTGTTGCTAAAATCATTGCGTAAATAGCACCTTGTGTTTTGAAAGAGCAGGGAGTATCCTCTCTGCTCTTTCTTGCCTTTACAGGCCAATAGCTCAATTGGCAGAGCGGCGGTCTCCAAAACCGCAGGTTGGGGGTTCGATTCCCTCTTGGCCTGCCATCTTTTTAAGATGGCTTTGGATAATAAATTGTAAATGATTGATTCTATTGCAATGTTGCAGTGTATTGCCCAAAGTCATTCGGCTATCAGGTTTGGTAAAAAATAAATGTCAGTACATACCGAAGAACAGGGTTCATCGCTGGACACAGTAAAGCTCATTGTTTCTCTCGCACTCCTGTTCTCAGGGATTGTAGCCTTTTACTATTTTGAGAGTTGGCAAGGTCAGCCGGTTTCTTTGTTGCTACGTGTGCTGGGTTTGTTGCTGATTGTTGGTGTGGCGGTTGCTGTTGCCCTGTCCAGTTTATCCGGTAAGCGCTTGCTAGGCTTTATGAAAGATTCACGTCTCGAAGTCCGTAAGATGGTGTGGCCCACTCGTGCTGAAACGTTGCAGACTACCTTGATGGTGATGGTTATTGTTTTGATTTTGTCTATCTTCCTCTGGGGTGTCGATTCCCTGCTGGGTTGGGGCGTTAGAAGTCTGCTCGGTGGGGGGGGTGTCTGATGGCAATGCGTTGGTATGTGGTTCAAGCTTATTCTGCTTTTGAAAATCAAGTTAAGCGCTCGCTTGAAGAGCGCATTGTGCGTTTTGGTTTGGAAGCCTCTTTTGGTCGTGTGTTAGTACCCGTTGAAGAAGTGGTGGAAATGCGCGATGGTCAAAAACGCAAAAGTGAGCGTAAGTTCTTTCCTGGCTACGTGTTAGTTGAAATGGAAATGAATGATGAAACGTGGCACATGGTGAAAGAAACGCCAAAAGTGTTAGGTTTCATCGGCGGCAAGGCAGACAAGCCTGCGCCGATTACACAGAAAGAAGTCGATAACATTATGCGTCGTGTGGAGGAGGGTGCCGAAAAGCCGCGCCCGAAAGTCCTCTTTGATGCAGGTGAAGTCGTGCGTGTGACTGATGGGCCATTTAAAGATTTCAACGGCGTAGTCGAAGAAGTCAATTACGAAAAGAGCCGCTTGTTGGTTGCAGTGCAAATTTTTGGTCGCTCAACGCCCGTTGAGCTGGAATTCTATCAGGTCGAAAAAGCCTGATCAGATAATCACGGGGAGCCGTCAGGCGTTATTACCCATTTATAGGAAAGTATCATGGCAAAGAAAGTCATCGCTTTTATCAAGCTGCAAGTTCCGGCTGGTAAAGCAAACCCAAGTCCACCTATCGGTCCGGCGCTGGGTCAACGTGGTCTGAATATCATGGAGTTCTGCAAAGCATTCAATGCTGCGACTCAGAACCTTGAAGTCGGTCTCCCTACCCCAGTCGTTATTACTGCGTACAGCGACAAGAGCTTTACGTTCGTCATGAAAACCACACCGGCTTCTGTTTTGTTGAAGAAAGCTGCGGGTATCAAGTCCGGTAGTGCTAAGCCGAACAGTAACAAAGTGGGCAAAGTCACCGTTGCACAGTTGGAAGAAATTGCTAAAGCAAAAACCCCAGACCTGACAGCAGCTAGCATGGACGCGGCAATCCGCACCATCGCGGGTACTGCTCGCAGCATGGGTCTTGAAGTGGAGGGTTTGTAAGATGGCAAAGTTGACTAAACGCCAAAAGGCAATCGCTGAAAAGATCGATCGCACTAAAGCTTATGCAGTTGCTGATGCGCTGGATACCCTGAAATCTTTGCCACGTGCAAAGTTTCTGGAAAGCGTTGATGTGAGCTTCAATCTCGGTGTTGATCCACGTAAATCTGACCAAGTAGTGCGTGGCTCTACTGTACTGCCAAACGGCAACGGTAAAACTGTTCGCGTTGCAGTATTTGCACAGGGTGCAAACGCTGAAGCAGCAACGGCTGCGGGTGCTGATATTGTGGGTTTCGATGATCTGGCTGCTGAAATCAAAGCGGGCAAGATGGATTTCGACGTGGTTATTGCCAGCCCAGACGCGATGCGTGTGGTAGGTCAATTGGGTCAAATCCTTGGTCCACGTGGTTTGATGCCTAACCCTAAGGTTGGCACAGTAACACCAGACGTTGCTGGCGCGGTTCGTAATGCTAAAGCGGGTCAAGTGCGTTACCGTACTGATAAAGCCGGTATCATCCATTGCTCCGTTGGCAATGTTGATTTCGACACTGACAAGCTGGTTGGCAATATCAATGCCTTGGTGGCGGATTTGGTAAAAATGAAACCATCCACTTCCAAAGGTGTTTACCTGAAGAAAGTTTCTGTATCCACTACGATGGGTACTGGTTTGACAGTCGATAATTCATCACTGTCTTACTAATCGAATTGGGACGGTTTTGACCGTCCCTTTCTCTGGCTTCCAGGGATGGAAGCTGCCGCAAGGCAAGAAGATATACAGGATGTATGTCGTCAAAGACCGCAGGTGTTTTTAAAAGCTTAATGGTTCTGCATCTAATGTAGAGAACCTGCGCAGATGGCGTTACCCGAGTCAGTAAGATGGTTTGGGACGCTGTTTCCTTCGCAAGCCGGAATTCCGGCAAGTGATCGATAAATGGTGGATTGTCCGCCAAACCAGGAGTAGATAACGTGGCATTAACACTGCAAGAGAAGAAAGAGATTATCTCTGAAGTGGCCGCAGTTGCTGCAAGTGCTTATTCTGCGGTAGCTGCTGAGTACCGTGGATTGACCGTAGCTCAACTCACTACGTTGCGTCAAAACGCGCGTAAGAATGGGGTGTATCTGCGTGTTGTGAAGAATAATCTGGCACGAATCGCCGTTAAAGATACTGCTTTCGAGTGTATCCAAGACGGTTTGGTTGGCCCGTTGGTATTGGCGTTTTCTCAGGAAGACCCAGGCTCAGCGGCACGCCTGATTAAAGACTTCAAGAAAGACAAAGCCAATGACAAGATGGAAGTGAAGTTCGTCGCTATCGACGGCAAAATGCTCCCCGCTTCTGAATTGGAACGTCTGGCGAAATTACCAACCCGTGATCAGGCACTGGCTACTTTGGCTGCTGTCCTGCGTGCACCGTTGGATAAATTCGCTCGCACTCTTGCTGCATTGCGTGACCAAAAAGCTGAAGCCGCTGGCATTAGCTTAGACTGATTACTGATTTAGGTTTTTGGAGAAACAAAATGGCTTGTACTAAAGAAGATATGTTGGAAACGTTTGCCAACATGACTGTTACTGAAATCGTTGACCTGATTTCAGCGATTGAAGAGAAATTTGGCGTAACGGCTGCTGTTGCTGTTGCTGCTGGTCCTGCTGCTGCTGAAGCGGCTGCACCTGTTGAAGAACAAACTGAGTTCAACGTTGTTATGACTAGCTTCGGTGCTAACAAAATCAACGTTATCAAGGTTGTCCGTGGCGCAACTGGTCTGGGCTTGAAAGAAGCGAAAGACATGGTTGAAGGCGTTCCTTCCGTTGTGAAGGAAGCTGCAAGCAAGGACGACGCAGCTAAGTTGAAGAAAGAACTGGAAGACGCAGGCGCAACTGTCGAACTCAAGTAAGATTGAGGGAGAGCGTGTTGCGTAGCAATTAGTTCTTACATACCTTGCAGGCTGGCAGTACATAAGTACTGTCGGCCTTTTCTCGCTTATTAAGGCGAGTGAAAAATCCGGCAGTTTATGTTGTGAGCCGGGGTTCTGATTCCAGAGAGGAAAGACGATGGGACTGAGTTATACCGAAAAGAAACGGATCCGCAAAGACTTTGGGAAACGGCCACAGATACTGGAAGTGCCTGACCTGCTTACCATTCAGTTAGACTCCTATCGACATTTCCTGCAATTGGAAAAACCAGTCGCAGAGCGCAGGGACGTTGGTTTGCACGCGGCTTTTTCCTCGGTATTTCCGATTATCAGCTACAACAATTATGTTGCGCTGGAGTATGCCGACTATCGTTTGGCGGAGCCTGTGTTTGATGTGCAGGAATGCCAGTTACGCGGGTTGACGTTTGCTACGTCGCTGCGTGTTAAATTGCGTCTGGTCATTTATGACAAAGATGCGCCTGCGGATGCCAAGGTGGTTAAGGCCATTAAAGAGCAGGACGTTTATCTGGGCGAATTGCCATTGATGACGGATAAAGGCACATTCATTATTAACGGCACTGAGCGTGTTATCGTTTCTCAGTTGCACCGTTCTCCGGGCGTGTTCTTTGAGCATGATAAGGGTAAGTCGAATTCCGCTGGCAAATTGTTGCACAGTGCGCGGGTGATTCCTTACCGTGGTTCATGGCTTGATTTCGAGTTCGACCCTAAAGATTCTATTTTTGTACGTATTGACCGTCGCCGTAAATTGCCTGCGACGATTTTGCTGCGTGCTTTGGGTATGCAGAATGAAGGTATTCTGGATGTCTTCTTTGATAAGACGGCAGTGCATTTAAGCGATAGCAGTGTTGAAATGGAGCTGGTGCCTGAGCGTTTGCGTGGTGATTTGGCTTCATTTGATATCATGCTGGACGGTCAGGTACTGGTGGAGACGGGGCGTCGTATTACGGCTAAACACATCCGTCAGTTGGAAAAGTCTGGCATGAACAAGTTGGTCGTGCCTAGCGAATACATGACGGGTGCAGGTAGTGTGCCCGGCAAAATTTTAGCGCATAACATTATTGATTCTTCTACAGGTGAGTTGTTGGCCTCGGCCAATGATGAACTTACTCCTGCGCTTTTGGAAAAATTACGTGACAATGATATTAAAGCATTTAATATCCTCTACACCAATGATTTGGATCGTGGGCCGTTTGTTTCGAATACACTGAGGATTGATCCTAGTAGCAGCCAGTTGGAAGCGCAGGTTGAAATCTATCGGATGATGCGCCCCGGCGAACCGCCAACGAAAGAAGCCGCTGAGAACTTGTTCAATAACCTGTTCTTTGTTGATGACCGTTATGACTTGTCTGCGGTAGGGCGGATGAAGTTCAACCGTCGTTTAGGGCGTGAAGAAGCGACCGGTTCGGGCGTGTTGGATCAAAACGATATTCTGGATGTACTGAAAAAGCTGATCGACATCCGTGACGGTCGTGATGATGTGGATGACATTGACCACCTCGGCAACCGTCGCGTGCGTAGCGTTGGTGAGATGGCAGAAAACGCCTTCCGTGTCGGTTTGGTACGGGTTGAGCGTGCGGTCAAAGAACGTTTGACGATGGCAGAAAGTGAAGGCTTGATGCCGCAAGAGTTGGTGAATTCCAAGCCAGTATCAGCGGCAATCAAAGAGTTCTTCGGTTCCAGCCAGTTGTCGCAGTTCATGGACCAAAACAACCCGCTGTCAGAAGTGACTCACAAGCGCCGTATTTCTGCATTAGGGCCGGGCGGTTTGACCCGTGAACGTGCAGGCTTTGAAGTACGTGACGTACATCCAACGCATTACGGTCGGGTGTGCCCAATCGAAACGCCGGAAGGTCCGAATATCGGCTTAATCAACTCGTTGGCGGTGTATGCACGTACCAATGATTACGGCTTCTTGGAAACGCCTTACCGTAAGGTCATTGATAGCAAACCGACCATGCAGATTGATTATCTGTCAGCGATTGAAGAATCCAACTACGTTATCGCGCAGGCGAGTGCAGAACTGGATGAAGAAGGTCGCTTGTCAGACGAATTCGTCTCTTGCCGTCATCGTAATGAATTTACCTTGAAGCAAGCGAGCGAAGTTCAGTATATGGACGTATCGCCAAAGCAGATCGTGTCAGTTGCTGCATCCTTGATTCCGTTTTTGGAACACGATGATGCGAACCGCGCTTTGATGGGTTCCAACATGCAACGTCAGGCGGTGCCTTGTTTGCGTGCTGATAAGCCGTTGTCCGGTACGGGTATGGAGCGTGCGGTAGCGCAAGACTCCGGTTCAGCAATTTCAGCACGTCGCGGCGGTATCATTGACTCCGTGGATGCAGGACGTGTGGTCGTCCGCGTGAATGACGACGAAGCCGACGAAGTGCGTGGCGGTGTCGATATTTACAGCTTGATCAAGTACACCCGCTCCAACCAAAACACGTGCATTAACCAACGCCCGATCGTCAAAGTCGGCGACGTAATTGCACGTGGTGACGTATTGGCAGATGGTTCATCCACTGACTTGGGTGAGTTGGCGTTAGGGCAGAACATGTTCATCGCCTTCATGCCTTGGAACGGTTACAACTACGAAGACTCAATTTTGTTGTCTGAGCGCGTGGTTGATGAAGACCGTTATACCTCCATTCACATCGAAGAAATGGCCTGTTTAGCGCGTGATACCAAGTTGGGGCCAGAAGAGATCACGGCGGATATCCCGAATGTGAGTGAAAGCCTGCTGGCGAAGTTGGACGAGTGCGGCATTATTCATGTCGGCGCGGAAGTAAAACCCGGCGATATTCTGGTGGGTAAGGTGACGCCTAAGGGTGAAAGCCAATTGACCCCGGAAGAAAAATTGCTGCGGGCTATCTTTGGTGAGAAAGCGTCTGACGTAAAAGATACCTCCCTGCGGGTGTCAACGGGCATGACCGGTACGGTTATCGACGTGCGCGTGTTTACCCGTGATGGGGTTGAGCGTGATGCGCGTGCCTTGGCGATTCAGGAAGAAGATCTGAAGAAAGTCCGTAAAGACTTGCGTGACGAACTGCGTATTTACGAGGCGGATATTTTTGACCGTTTTGCAAAACTGGTGATTGGCAAAGAGGCGGTTGGTGGCCCCAATCGCTTAACGTCTGGCACCGTTGTGACCGAATCTTACCTGCATAATCTGGAGAAAAAGGATTGGTTCGCCATCCGTATGCAAGACGAGGAGGTGAATACCCAACTCGAATCGCTATCGCACCAGATTGATGAGAAGAAAAAGCACTACGAAACCCGTTTGCACAAACAACGTGACAAGCTCATGGCAGGCGATGATCTCGCACCGGGTGTGCTGAAAATGGTAAAGGTGTATATCGCGGTGAAACGCCGGATGCAGCCTGGTGATAAAATGGCGGGCCGTCACGGTAACAAGGGTGTGGTTTCACGTATCGTACCGGTCGAAGACATGCCATTCCTCGCTAATGGTCAAACCGTTGATATTGTACTGAACCCATTGGGTGTTCCATCCCGTATGAACGTTGGTCAGGTATTGGAAACCCACTTAGGTTGGGCGGCTAAAGGCTTGGGCGAAAAGATTGCGCGAATGATCGACACCAAGGCGAAAATCGATGAGCTGCGCCAATTCATCAACGAAGTGTATGCAACCGGTGGTAATCCCAACCAAAATGAAATGATTGCTGATTTGACCGATGATGAAGTCGTCAACTTGGCAAACAATCTACGCAAAGGCGTGCCCATGGCGACGCAGGTGTTTGACGGTGCGGATGAAGCTGAAATCAAAGCCATGTTGCGCTTGGCAGATTTGCCAGAAAGTGGGCAAACGCAATTGTGTGACGGGCGTACCGGCGATATGTTTGAGCGTAAAGTAACAGTGGGTTACATGCACATGCTCAAGCTCAATCACTTGGTTGACGATAAAATGCACGCACGTTCTACTGGGCCATACAGTCTCGTGACGCAACAGCCATTGGGTGGTAAAGCACAATTTGGTGGTCAACGTTTCGGGGAGATGGAGGTCTGGGCGCTGGAAGCTTACGGTGCGGCTTACACCTTGCAGGAAATGCTCACCGTCAAGTCGGATGACGTGAATGGTCGTAACAAGATGTATAAAAACATTGTGGATGGCGATCACTTCATGGAAGCCAGTATGCCTGAGTCCTTCAATGTATTAATGAAGGAAATCCGCTCGCTGGGTCTGAATATCGAACTGGAACGGGATTAACACAGGATTTTGCCGATGAAAGATTTATTGAACTTCCACAAGAAAGAGCAGGAAACCCAAGACTTTGACGCAATCAAAGTTAGTTTGGCTTCTCCTGAAGTTATCCGTTCATGGTCGTTTGGCGAAGTTAAAAAGCCTGAAACCATCAACTACCGGACGTTTAAGCCGGAACGTGACGGTTTGTTCTGCGCCAAAATTTTCGGGCCAGTCAAAGACTATGAGTGTTTGTGCGGTAAATACAAGCGTTTGAAACACCGTGGCGTCGTGTGCGAAAAATGCGGCGTTGAAGTCACCCAGACCAAGGTGCGCCGTGATCGCATGGGGCATATTGATCTTGCCAGCCCGGTTGCCCACATCTGGTTTTTGAAGTCATTGCCATCCCGCATCGGTTTGTTGCTGGATATGACCTTGCGGGATATTGAGCGCATTTTGTATTTCGAGACCTTTGTGGTAACTGAGCCAGGTATGACGACGCTGGATCGCGGTCAATTGCTCAGCGATGAAGCCTATCTGGAGGCTATTGAAGAGTTCGGTGATGAATTTGAAGCCAGCATGGGTGCAGAAGCAATTTTAGAGTTGTTGCGTTCGACCGACCTCAAAGATGAAGTCGCCAAAATGCGCGAAGAGATTGGTGAGACCGGTTCTGAAACCAAACTCAAGCGTTTGGGCAAGCGTCTGAAGCTGATGGAATCATTCATTAGCTCTGGCAATAAGCCTGAGTGGATGATCATGACGGTGCTGCCGGTATTGCCGCCGGATCTGCGCCCGCTCGTGCCATTGGACGGCGGTCGTTTTGCGACTTCCGACTTAAACGATTTGTACCGCCGCGTTATCAACCGTAACAACCGTTTGAAACGTTTGTTGGAGTTGAATGCACCGGACATTATCGTGCGCAATGAAAAGCGTATGTTGCAAGAGTCTGTGGATGCGCTGCTTGACAACGGTCGCCGTGGTCGCGCCATTACGGGTTCTAACAAGCGTCCGCTCAAGTCCTTGTCAGATATGATCAAGGGTAAGCAAGGGCGTTTCCGTCAAAACTTGTTGGGTAAGCGGGTCGACTACTCTGGTCGTTCGGTTATCGTGACCGGCCCTTACCTGCGCTTGCATCAATGTGGTCTGCCTAAGAAAATGGCGCTGGAGTTGTTCAAGCCGTTCATTTTTGGCAAGCTGCAACGTCGCGGTCTGGCAACCACCATTAAGGCGGCTAAAAAGCTGGTTGAGCGTGAGACCGCAGAAGTCTGGGACATCTTGGCGGAAGTGATTCGTGAGCACCCGGTTATGCTGAACCGTGCGCCAACCCTGCACCGTTTGGGGATTCAGGCATTTGAACCGCTGTTGATCGAAGGTAAGGCGATTCAGTTGCATCCATTGGTGTGCTCTGCGTTCAATGCGGACTTCGACGGTGACCAAATGGCGGTACACGTACCCCTGTCACTGGAAGCCCAGTTGGAAGCGCGTACCCTGATGATGGCGACCAATAACGTCCTGTCACCTGCGAACGGTGAGCCGATCATCGTGCCATCGCAAGACATCGTGTTGGGGTTGTATTACATGACCCGTGACGCTATTAATGCGAAAGGCGAGGGCATGATTTTTGCCGATCCCTTGGAAGTGCAACGTGCTTACGATACTGGCAATGTGTCACTTCACGCGAAAGTTAAAGTGCGGATTAGCGATAGCATCAAGGACGAAGACGGTGAGCTCATCAAGCGTACCCGTGTGCTGGATACCACGGTTGGACGTGCGTTGCTGACCAGCATTATGCCGGAAGGCTTGCCGTTTGAATTGTTCAACATCGTGTTGAAGAAAAAGGCGATTTCCAAGCTGATCAATGAGGCTTACCGTCGGGTTGGTTTGAAGGCCTCCGTCGTGTTTGCTGACCAATTGATGTACACCGGCTACCGTTATGCAACCCGTGCCGGGGTTTCTTTCTGTGCGGATGACATGATGATCCCCGAAAAGAAAGCCGGTTTGTTGGCAGAGGCGGAAGATGCGGTACTGGAAATCCAGAAGCAATTTTCCAGCGGTTTGGTGACACAGGGCGAACGTTACAACAAGGTTGTCGACATCTGGGCTAGTACCAATGAAAAAGTCGCCAAGGCGATGATGGAGAAAATTGGTAAGCAAGAAGTCATTGATGCGGAAGGCAATCTGGTTTACCAAGAATCTTTCAATTCTATTTACATGATGGCGGATTCCGGGGCGCGGGGTTCTGCGGCGCAGATTCGTCAGTTGGCGGGGATGCGGGGCTTGATGGCAAAACCGGACGGTTCCATCATCGAAACCCCGATTACCTCGAACTTCCGTGAAGGCTTGAACGTCCTCCAATACTTTATCTCGACGCACGGTGCGCGGAAAGGTTTAGCGGATACGGCACTGAAAACCGCCAACTCTGGTTATCTGACGCGGCGTTTGGTCGACGTGGCGCAAGACATGGTGGTCACGATTGACGATTGCGGGACAGTGCAAGGCATTAAAATGCGCCCAATCATCGAAGGCGGTGACGTGGTAGAGGCATTGGCGGAGCGTGTATTGGGTCGTGTGGTCGCGCAAGATGTTACCCGTGGCGATGAAATTCTGATTCCTGCCGGTACTTTCCTTGACGAAGCGTGGGTCAAGCAAATTGATGCGCTGGCTGTGGATGAAATCGTGGTACGTTCAGCGATTACCTGCGAAACCCGCTATGGCGTGTGTGCGAAGTGCTACGGTCGTGACCTTGCTCGCGGACATATTGTGAACAAGGGCGAGGCTGTCGGGGTCATTGCGGCGCAATCCATCGGTGAGCCGGGTACTCAGTTGACGATGCGTACCTTCCACATCGGGGGTGCAGCGAGCCGGTCTGCGGCAGAAAGCAGCATTGCGGTTAAGTCCAGCGGTCAGGTGCATTTGCTCAACGTGAAAACGGTGCGTAATAAAGACGGCAAATTGGTGGTGGTATCGCGTTCCGGCGAGCTGGGCGTGGTCGATGAAAATGGACGTGATAAGGAACGTTACAAACTGACCTACGGTGCGCTGCTGTCGATTGATCATTACGATAAAGTGGTGGCAGGTCAGGAGGTAGCAACGTGGGATCCGCATACCCACCCGATTATTTCCGAGGTGGCGGGGCAGGTCAGTTTCAGTGACTTCATTGATAATGTCACGGTGCAGACCAAAGTGGACGAAATGACGGGTTTGTCCTCCATCGAAGTCATGGATCCTAAAAACCGTCCTACCGCAGGTCGCGAATTGCGTCCAACCGTGCGTTTGTTGGATGAGCGTGGCGATAGCGTGTTCTTTGAAGGCACGAAGATTCCGGTGCAATACCCATTGCCTGCTGGTGCAATCGTTAGCTCCACCAATGGTGCAACCGTACAGGTCGGTGAGGTTGTGGCACGTCTGCCGCAAGCATCGTCTAAGACTCGTGACATCACGGGTGGTTTGCCACGGGTTGCGGACTTGTTTGAAGCGCGTAAGCCGAAAGATGGCGCGATTCTGGCGGAAAAAACCGGCACAATCTCCTTCGGTAAAGAAACCAAGGGCAAGCAGCGTGTCATTATCACCGGCGAAGACGGCGAGCATTATGAAGAGCTGATTCCGAAGTGGCGCAATCTGGATGTGTTCGAGGGTGAAAAACTCAACCGTGGTGAGGTCATCGCCGACGGTGAGCCAAACCCGCACGACATCCTGCGTTTGTTAGGCGCGACTGCATTGGCAGAATACCAAGCGAGAGAAATCCAAGCCGTTTACCGCTTACAAGGGGTAAAAATCAACGACAAACACATCGAAGTCATTGTGCGTCAGATGATGCGCAAGGTCGAGGTGGTTGATCCGGGTGATAGTAAATTCTTGCGTGGTGAGCAGGCCGACTACTGGCGTGTGGTGGAAGAAAATAAGCGCCTCGATAAAGAAGGTAAGCTCAAAATCGTCTACGAGCGGCTGCTGATGGGCATCACCAAGGCATCCCTAGTAACGGACTCCTTCGTGTCGGCGGCGTCCTTCCAAGAGACTACACGGGTTCTGACAGAGGCAGCGGTACGTGGTGCGCGTGATGAGTTGCGTGGCTTGAAAGAAAACGTCATCGTGGGGCGTTTGATTCCGGCTGGTACCGGTTTGGCTTACCATGATGCCCGTCGCAGCCAACGCAATGAGTTTGCTTACGAAAAGCCAGCATCAATGGAAACTATTAGTTTCGGTGAGCCGCTGGATATGGGTTCGGACGATTAATCGCAGTTGAAGAGTTAACAATCGGGAAAACTTCCTTGACAGGAGGTCTCCCGATCCCTAAAATCTGGCGTCCTCAAACAGACCGATTTTCGGTCTGTTGCTTTTATGGGGACAAGGCAAGCCAAGCAAGTTCCCCGTGATTCCAGGAGACAATTTCAGGATATGGCAACAGTAAACCAATTGGTGCGTAAGCCGCGCCAAAGCAAAGTAGAGAAGAGCAAGGTGCCAGCGCTAGAGGCTTGTCCGCAGCGCCGTGGTGTTTGCACCCGTGTTTATACAACCACGCCTAAGAAGCCAAACTCCGCTATGCGTAAGGTTGCTCGTGTGCGTCTGACTAATGGTTTTGAAGTCACCAGTTATATCGGTGGTGAAGGCCATAATCTCCAGGAACACTCGGTTGTACTGATTCGCGGCGGTCGTGTAAAAGACCTTCCGGGTGTCCGTTACCACACAGTTCGTGGTAGTCTGGATACACAGGGTGTCAAAAACCGTAAGCAGGCTCGTTCCAAATACGGCACGAAGCGTCCTAAGAAGTAATTCACAGGTGATATGAATCATGCCTAGAAGAAGAGAAGTCCCCAAGCGCATCGTGCTGCCCGATCCTAAGTTCGGAAGCCAATTGCTGACTAAGTTCATGAATGCCATTATGCAAGATGGCAAGAAGTCTGCCGCTGAAAAAATTATTTACGGCGCGTTGACTGAAATTGCTGGCAAGAAAGGCGGCGACGGTATTGAAGTGCTGGAATACGCACTGGATAACGTCCGTCCTGCGGTGGAAGTTAAATCCCGCCGTGTGGGTGGTGCAACTTACCAAGTGCCGGTTGAAGTACGTCCTTCACGTCAAAATGCGCTCGCTATGCGTTGGTTGATTGATGCGGCTCGCAAGCGTGGTGAGAAATCCATGGCGCGTAAGCTGGCAGGTGAATTGATGGATGCTTCCGAAAAGCGTGGTACTGCGGTGAAAAAGCGTGAAGACGTGCATCGCATGGCAGAGGCTAACAAAGCCTTCGCACACTTCCGCTGGTAATGTGAAAAGAGTGACCATCTGTGGCGCGTAGCACCCCAATTGAGCAGTACCGTAATATCGGCATCATGGCACACATCGATGCGGGTAAGACCACTGCCACTGAGCGCATTCTGTTTTATACGGGTGTGTCTCACAAGATTGGGGAAGTGCATGATGGTGCTGCGACCATGGACTGGATGGAGCAGGAGCGTGAGCGTGGTATTACGATTACCTCCGCTGCTACCACGTGTTTCTGGTCGGGAATGGATAAGCAGTTTCCGCTGCATCGTATCAATATAATTGACACGCCAGGGCACGTTGACTTCACCATTGAAGTGGAACGTTCATTGCGGGTGTTGGACGGTGCGATGTTTGTGCTGTGTGCCGTTGGTGGGGTGCAGCCGCAGTCGGAAACGGTATGGCGGCAGGCGAATAAGTATCATGTGCCGCGCATGGCTTTCGTCAATAAGATGGATCGTTCCGGTGCGAACTTCCTGCGCGTGTATGAGCAGTTGAAGGCTAAGCTGAATGCTAATCCGGTGCCGTTGCAATTGCCGATTGGTGCAGAAGAAAACTTTGTGGGCGTTGTTGACCTGATTCGCATGAAAGCCATTATGTGGAATGAGGCTGATAAGGGTGTTACCTATGAAGCTGTTGATATTCCGGCTGATATGGTGGCTGCTTGTCAGGAGTGGCGCGAGAAGATGGTAGAGGCGGCTGCCGAAGCCGATGATATATTGATGGGCAAGTACCTAGAAGAGGGTGATTTGTCCGCCGAAGAAATTATAGCGGGTTTGCGTAAGCGTACCATCAATCTTGAAATTATTCCGATGACCTGTGGCTCGGCTTTCAAGAATAAGGGCGTGCAAGCCGCACTCGATAAGATTGTTGAGTTGATGCCATCGCCGTTGGATGTGCCCGCCATTAAGGGTCATCTAAATGACAAGGATGAGACTGAGGGAGAGCGTCATGCGAGCGATGATGAGCCTTTTGCTGCATTGGCTTTCAAGATTGCGACTGACCCCTTTGTGGGGACATTGACGTTCTTCCGGGTATATTCTGGCGTGTTGACATCACAAAGTGCTGTCTACAATCCTGTCAAAGGTAAGCGCGAGCGTATTGGGCGTTTGGTGCAAATGCACTCGAATGCGCGTGAAGACATTGACGAGGTGCGTGCGGGCGATATTGCTGCGGCTGTCGGTCTGAAAGATGTGACAACCGGTGATACCTTGTGTGACATGAATTGTGTCATTACTTTGGAGAAGATGGATTTTCCTGAGCCTGTTATTGCGGTGGCAGTTGAGCCAAAGTCCAAGGCTGACCAGGAGCGTATGGGTATGGCCCTGAGTAAACTGGCGCAAGAAGATCCTTCTTTCCGTGTGCGTACTGACGAAGAGACCGGACAAACCATTATCGCTGGTATGGGCGAGTTGCACTTGGAAATCATCGTGGATCGGATGCTGCGTGAGTTCAAGGTCAATTGCAATGTAGGCGCGCCACAAGTGGCTTACCGCGAAACCATCCGTAAAACGGTCGAGGTTGAAGGTAAATTTGTGCGTCAGTCCGGTGGGCGTGGACAATATGGTCACGTTTGGCTGCGCCTTGAGCCACTCGGCGAGGCGGAAGGCTACAAATTTGAAAACGCCTTGGTGGGCGGGGTTGTGCCGAAAGAATTCGTGCCAGCCGTCGACAAGGGCGTGCAAGAACAAATGGGTAACGGCGTATTGGTCGGGTTCCCGCTGGTCGATATGAAGGTCACCATTTTTGATGGTTCTTATCATGATGTCGACTCCAGCGAAATGGCATTCAAGATTGCAGGCTCTATTGCTCTCCGTCAGGGCGTTATGGATGCCGTACCGGTTTTGCTTGAGCCAATTATGAAAGTTGAAGTGACTACGCCTGAAGAGTATATGGGCGATGTTATCGGTGATTTGAACCGGCGTCGTGGTGTCATCCAAGGCATGGATGAGGAAAGCGGCAGTTTGGTGGTACGGGCAGAAGTGCCGCTGGGTGAAATGTTTGGTTATGCAACTGACCTGCGTTCTGCTACCCAAGGTCGTGCTGCTTACAGCATGGAGTTTGTGCGCTATGCAGACGCACCTGCTGCCGTGAAGCAAGCGGTGATAAGAAAAGTAAAAGGTGAGTAACGATGCTTTTGTGTGTCGGTACTGTTTGCATTTGAAATGAAAGACGGTCTGCGTTTTGCGATCCGTGAAGGTGTTGTACTGTCAGCACCGATGTTGTTGCTAAAATTATTGAGTAATAGTTATGTCTGATCAAAGAATCCGTATTCGCCTGAAAGCATTCGATCATCGCTTAATTGATCGTTCTGCGACTGAGATCGTTGAAACAGCTAAGCGGACGGGTGCGCGTGTCAAAGGGCCGATTCCTTTGCCTACACGTATCGAGCGTTACACCATTCTGGTTTCCCCGCATGTCGATAAAGACGCGCGTGACCAGTATGAGATCCGTACTTACAAGCGTCTGATGGATATTATTGATCCGACTGACAAGACTGTTGATGCCCTGATGAAGCTGGATTTGGCTGCGGGCGTTGATGTACAAATCAAGCTTAACTGATTTGTAAAAAAAGACTTAACGGCAGAGATTTTTCTGCTATAATGCGCGGCTTTCCACGGCTCGACCTAGGTCGAGCCGAGTTTTTCTAAAAGACAGAATGAAAGTTGCTCGGTGTGAGTAATTCGAAGAGGTATGCAAATGGCTATCGGTCTGCTGGGTCGCAAAGTAGGTATGACCCGGATATACGGTGAAGATGGAGGTTCAACCCCCGTCACTGTGCTTGAGATTGCGGCGAACCGTGTATCACAAGTCAAGACGGTAGAAACAGATGGCTACAATGCCGTCCAGTTATCTACAGGTGAGAAAAAGTCTTCCCGCGTTTCCAAGTCGGAAGCTGGTCATTTTGCCAAGGCGAGCGTGCCTGCTGGTACTTGTGTTCGTGAGTCGCGTGTTGATGATGCGTCAGGTTACGAGCTGGGTGCTGAGCTTGCAGTCAGCATGTTTGAGGCAGGTCAGATGGTTGATGTGACTGGTACGAGCAAAGGTAAAGGTTTTGCTGGTGTGCTGAAGCGTCACCATTTTGCAGGCCAAGACCGCACGCACGGTAACTCTTTGTCGCACCGGGTTCCGGGTTCCATTGGTCAGAACCAAACGCCAGGCCGGGTATTCCCAGGCAAGAAAATGGCTGGTCATATGGGTGCTGTACAGCGTACTGCCCAGAATCTGGAAGTGGTACGTGTAGACGCTGAGCGCAATCTGTTGCTGGTTAAGGGTGCTGTTCCTGGCGCTACTAACGGCAATGTGGTTGTCAAGCTGTCGGTCAAGGCATAAAGGTGGCAGCAATGGAATTACAGATTGCAAATGGTGGCTCGGTCGCGGTAAGCGATGAGATTTTTGCACGCGAATTTAATGAAGGTCTGGTGCATCAGGCGGTTGTTGCTTATATGGCAGCGGGTCGTGCTGGTACTAAAGCACAAAAGACCCGTTCCGATGTGAGCGGTGGTGGCTGTAAGCCATTCAAGCAAAAAGGTACTGGTCGTGCTCGTGCGGGTAGTATCCGTAGCCCACTGTGGCGCACAGGTGGTAAATCTTTCGCGGCTCGTCCTCGTGACTTTACGCAAAAGCTGAACAAGAAAATGTACCGCGCTGCAATGCGGGCAATTTTCTCTGAGCTGTTGCGTCAGGATCGTTTCTTGGTGGTGGATTCTTTTAATATTGAAGAACCTAAAACCAAGTTAATGCTGGCAAAGCTGAAAGAGTACGGCTCTAATGATGTGCTGCTGGTATCTGATGTAGATGATGTCAATGTGCTGCTGTCTGCCCGTAACATCCCTCACTGTGAAGTCACTACTGTTGCTGGGTTGAATCCAGTGAGTTTGGTAGGTCATCAGAAAGTTGTGGTGACAACTGGCGCAGTAAGCAAAATTCAGGAGTGGCTGGCATGAGTATGGAGCGTCTCTATCATGTTTTGGTTGCGCCGCGTGTAACAGAAAAAACTGTTCGTGCTTCTGAAAAGGCAAACCAGTATGTGTTTAAGGTTGCTAAAACGGCAACTAAGCAAGAAATTAAGGATGCTGTCGAGACTTTATTTGAAGTCAAGGTTGATAAGGTTCGCACTATCAACGTAAAAGGCAAGCAAAAGAACTTTGGGCGTCGCGCCGGTAATCGTAGCGATTGGAAAAAGGCTTATGTGAGCCTGTCCGAAGGTTTCTCTTTGGATGCGGCAGCAGAATAAGGCAAGGGTGAATCATGGCAGTCGTTAAGGCAAAACCAACCTCCCCAGGGCGTCGCTTCCAGGTTAAGGTTGTTAATAAGGAATTACACAAGGGTGCACCTTGTAAGAGCCTGTTAGAAAATAAGCGCAAGAGCGGTGGTCGTAATAACACCGGTCGTATTACTACCCGTCATGTGGGTGGTGGTCATCGTCAGCACTATCGTCTTGTTGACTTTAAGCGTCGTAAGGATGATATTCCAGCACGTGTTGAGCGTTTGGAATATGACCCGAACCGCAGTGCAAATATTGCATTGTTGTTGTATGCCGATGGCGAGCGTCGCTACATCATTGCGCCGAAAGGTTTGAGCGCGGGTGCTGAGGTTGTTTCTGGTGTTCACGCGCCGATTGCCGCTGGTAACTGCTTGCCAATGCGTAATATCCCTGTGGGTACGGTTATTCACTGCATTGAAATGAAAGTTGGTAAAGGTGCGCAATTGGCACGTAGTGCTGGTGCTTCTGTGCAATTGATTGCTCGTGAAGGTGCATATGCCACTATCCGTTTGCGTTCAGGCGAAATGCGTAAAGTTCCTGTTGATTGCCGAGCCACTATTGGCGAGGTTGGAAACTCAGAACATGCATTGATTAAGTTGGGCAAGGCTGGTGCAAAGCGCTGGCGCGGTGTTCGCCCGACCGTTCGTGGTGTGGTTATGAACCCAGTAGACCATCCACACGGTGGTGGCGAAGGTCGTACTTCTGGTGGTCGTCACCCTGTTACTCCTTGGGGTGTTCCAACCAAGGGTTACAAGACTCGTAGCAACAAACGCACTGACAATATGATTGTCCGTCGCCGGAACAAGAAGTAAGGGGATTACACAGTGCCACGTTCACTCAAAAAAGGTCCTTTCGTTGACCATCACCTGATGAAGAAGATCGAAACTGCTAAGGCAGCCAATGATCGTCGCCCGATCAAAACATGGTCACGCCGTTCTATGATCCTGCCAGAATTTATTGGCTTGACAGTAGCGGTGCATAACGGCAAACAGCATATTCCGGTGCTGGTTAATGAAAATATGGTAGGCCATAAGTTGGGTGAGTTTGCACTGACCCGTTCTTACCGTGGTCACGTTGCCGACAAAAAGTCGAAGTAAGAGGTCGAAATGGAAGTTGCTGCAAAATTGCGTTTCGCACGCATTTCACCTCAGAAGTGCCGACTGGTCGCTGATCAGATTCGTGGACTGCCGGTGGATAAGGCGCTGAATATTCTGGCGTTTAGCCCGAAGAAAGGTGCAGCGATGCTCAAGAAGGTTCTGGAATCTGCGATTGCTAACGCTGAACACAATGACGGTGCCGATGTGGACGAATTGTGCATTAAGAGCGTATTCGTTGATCAAGGTCCAACCATGAAGCGTATCATGCCGCGTGCTAAAGGTCGTGCTAACCGCATCCTGAAGCGCACCAGTCACATTACCGTCGCTGTAGGCGAGAAGTAAGGTTTAGTATGGGTCAGAAAGTACATCCAACCGGTATCCGTCTTGGTATCGCCACCGACTGGCGCTCTAAGTGGTACGCTGAAGGCAAGGACTATGCCGACTTCCTGTTTAAAGATTTGGAAGTGCGCACATTCTTGAAAAAGAAGCTGAAAGAAGCTTCGGTTAGCCGCATTCAAATTGAGCGTCCTGCAAAGTCTGCGTTCATTACCATTCATACGGCGCGTCCTGGGGTGGTGATTGGTAAAAAAGGCGAGGATATTGAGAAGCTGCGTGCAGAAACGGCTGCAAAGCTGGGCTTGCACGTTAATAACGTGAAGTTGAATATCGAAGAAATTCGTAAGCCAGAATTGGATTCTCAATTGGTTGCTGAAAGCATTGCTAGCCAGCTTGAGCGTCGTATCATGTTCCGCCGCGCTGCTAAGCGTGCTGTTGCGAACGCGATGCGCTTAGGTGCATTGGGTATCAAGGTTTGTGTGGCAGGTCGTTTGAATGGTGCAGAAATCGCGCGGACTGAATTTTTCCGCGAAGGTCGTGTGCCGCTTCATACACTGCGTGCTGACATCGACTATGCAACTGCGGAAGCTCTCACCACCTATGGTATCATCGGTGTGAAAGTTTGGATCTACAAGGGCGAAGTCTTCGACCTGGAACAGAAACAGCAATCTAGCCAAAGCCAAGGTCAGAACCAAGGTCAAGGCAGAAAGAAGAAGTGATAGAGGTTTGAGATGTTACAACCCAAGAGAACCAAATTCCGCAAACAGATGAAAGGCCGCAATCGCGGTCTGGCATTGGCGGGCAGCAAAGTCAGCTTCGGCGATTTCGGACTGAAAACGGTAGAACGTGGTCGCTTGACGGCACGTCAAATTGAATCGGCACGTCGTGCGATCAACCGTTATGTACGTCGTGGCGGTAAAATCTGGATTCGCGTGTTCCCGGACAAGCCAATCAGCAAAAAGCCGTTGGAAGTTCGTCAAGGTAAAGGTAAAGGGAACGTTGAATACTGGGTGGCACTGGTTCAGCCTGGCAAGGTTCTCTATGAAATTGAAGGTGTGGCAGAAGAAATTGCACGCGAGGCTTTCCGCCTTGCTTCTGCAAAACTGCCGGTTAAGACTACATTTGTTTCCCGTCAGGTGATGTGATGAACGCAGCAGAACTTAAGCAAAAATCAGCTACTGAGCTTAAAACTGAGCTGGTAGAAAACCTGAAGGAGCAGTTTAAGCTGCGTATGCAAAAAGCCGCTGGCCAGTTATCACGTCCTTCCGAAGTGAAGCGTGTGCGTCGTCAGATTGCCCGTATCAAGACAGTGCTTGCACAAAAGCAAGTGGCAGGTGAATAACGATGACTGTTAGCGAAGAAGCAAAAGTTGAACGCAGCCTGATGGGTCGTGTAGTCAGTAACAAGATGGACAAGTCAATCGTGGTGCTGATGGAACGTCAAGTAAAGCATCCAATGTATGGTAAGTTCATTAAGCGTTCTAAAAAATACCATGTTCACGACGAAAACAATGAATGTCGTGAAGGTGATACCGTAATGTTCAAGGAATGCCGTCCTTTGTCGAAGACAAAGCACTGGACCTTGATCAAAGTTGTTGAACGCGCCCCAGGCCAAGCATAAGGGACGGAGAACATAAATGATCCAGATGCAATCCATTCTGCAAGTTGCAGATAACAGTGGTGCCAAACGAGTTATGTGCATCAAAGTTCTGGGCGGTTCTCATCGTCGTTATGCAGGCATTGGTGACATCATCAAAGTCAGCATCAAAGATGCGATTCCGCGCGGTAAAGTTAAGAAAGGCGATGTTTACAACGCTGTGATCGTGCGTACTGCTCACGGTGTGCGTCGTAATGATGGCTCTAAAATCCGTTTCGATGGTAATGCCGCAGTCCTGCTGAATAACAAGCTTGACCCTATCGGCACTCGTATTTTTGGACCTGTCACCCGTGAATTGCGTGGTGAAAAGTTCATGAAGATTATTTCTCTGGCACCTGAAGTGCTGTAAGACTGCAACGACAGAAGTAGGTGACGAAATGCGTAAAATTCGCAGCAATGACGAAGTAGTTGTCATCACCGGCAAAGATAAAGGCCGTCGCGGCAAGATCATGCAGGTGTTGGTAGACGAAGGTAAGGTTTTGGTTCAAGGTATTAACCGTGTTAAGAAACACGTTAAGCCTAACCCAAATGCAGGTGTTCAAGGCGGCATTATTGAAAAAGAAATGCCGATGGATACTTCAAATGTGATGCTGGTCAATCCTGCCACTGGCAAGGGTGACCGCGTTGGATTCAAGCTCCTGGACGATGGTAAGAAAATCCGTGTCTTTAAGTCCAATGGTGAGCGCGTAGACGCTTAAGGTGTAAAATGTCGAGACTGCAACAGTATTACCGCGATACTGTCATCAAGGAATTGATGGACAAGTTCGGGTACAGCAATGTGATGGAAGTACCGAAGCTGGTGAAAGTCAGCCTGAACATGGGTTTGGGTGAAGCTGTCGGTGATAAGAAGATTATTGAACATGCAACGGGTGATATGTCTAAAATCGCAGGTCAAAAACCTGTCGTGACATTGAGCCGTAAATCAGTGGCGGGTTTCAAAATCCGTGACGGTTGGCCGATTGGCTGTATGGTAACGCTTCGTGGCGAGAAAATGTACGAGTTCATTGACCGCCTCGTCAACATTTCCATCCCGCGTATCCGTGACTTTCGTGGTCTCAATGCCCGTGCCTTTGATGGTCGTGGCAACTACAATATGGGCATCAAAGAACAGATCATCTTTCCAGAGATCGAGTACGACAAAATTGATGTGCTACGTGGTATGAACATTACGATTGCGACTACCGCAAAAAACAACGAAGAAGGGAAGGCGCTGCTTGAAGCATTCAAATTCCCTTTCCGTCAGCAGTAAGAGGATAAGATCACATGGCTAAGAAATCCATGATTGCTCGTGAAACACGCCGTACTGCTGCTGTTGAAAAATTCGCAGCCAAGCGTGATGAGCTGAAAGCTATTATCAGTAATCCAGAAAGCTCCTATGAAGCTGTGATGGAGGCTGTTGATAAGCTGCAAAAGTTACCACGTGACAGCAGCCCGGTTCGTCAAATGACCCGTTGCCGTCTGACCGGTCGTCCACATGCTGTTTACCGCAAATTCGGTCTATGCCGTAATAAATTGCGCGAAGCTGCCATGCGTGGTGATGTGCCTGGTTTGACCAAAGCAAGTTGGTAAAGGAGAAACAAAATGAGTATGAGTGATCCTATCGCCGACATGCTGACCCGCATTCGTAACGGTCAAATGGCAACCAAGGCGAGCGTCAAATTTCCGTCTTCTAAACAGAAAACGGCGATTCTGGAAGTATTACAAAGCGAAGGTTATGTTGCTGAATTTGCAACAGATGCAGTCGATGGCAAACCTGTTACAACGGTTAAACTGAAGTATTTTCAGGGCAAACCGGTTATCACTAAGGTGAAACGTATCAGCCGCCCCGGTCTGCGTATCTTCCGTGGTGCAGATGAGCTGCCAACAGTTATGGGTGGTTACGGTGTTTCTATCGTTTCCACGTCCAAAGGTGTCATGAGTGGTCGCGTCGCCAAGGCTTCTGGCCAGGGTGGCGAAGTCATTTGCACGGTTGAATAAAGGCGGGCTTTGAAATGTCTAGAATTGCAAAGAAAGCGCTGACTGTGCCACAAGGTGTGGAAGTTAGCATCAGCGGGCAAAGCCTGAAAGTCAAAGGCGGCAAAGGCTCTTTTGATTTCGCAGTGCACGACGCTGTAGAAGTTTCACAAGAAGACAATGTACTGAAGTTTAAAGCTAAGCGTGACGGCGATTCTGCTGGTTGGGCATTAGCGGGTACTACACGTGCATTGGCAAACAACATGGTGATTGGCGTTAGCCAAGGCTTTGAGAAAAAATTGCAATTGGTTGGGGTCGGTTATCGTGCCCAAGCACAGGGCAATAAATTAAATCTCAGCTTGGGTTTCTCCCACCCTGTGGTACACGATATGCCAGAAGGCATTACGGTCGAAACCCCTAGTCAGACAGAAATTCTGATCCGTGGTAGCGATAAGCAGAAAGTTGGTCAAGTTGCGGCAGAAGTTCGTGCATACCGTCCACCAGAGCCTTACAAAGGCAAGGGTGTGAAGTATTCAGACGAAGTTATTCTGCGTAAAGAGACCAAGAAGAAGAAGTAAGGTGAACTAAAGATGGACAAGAAAACATCCCGCATCCGTCGTGGTAAGCGTAGCCGCATGAAAATGCGTGAGTTGCGTGTTAACCGTCTGAGTATTCACCGTACTTCTCTGCATATCTATGCACAAGTGGTGAGTTCCGATGGTTCTCAAGTACTGGCTTCAGCTTCCACGCTGGATAAAGACCTGAAAGCAGGTCTGGACTACACTGGCAACGTTGCTGCTGCTATGGCAGTGGGTAAGTTGGTTGCTGAGCGTGCATTGGCAAAAGGTATTGACGCGGTTGCTTTTGATCGCTCTGGTTTTAAATATCATGGTCGCATCAAGGCGCTGGCAGATAGCGCTCGTGAAGCCGGTCTGAAATTCTAAGGATTTATCATGGCGAAGGCAGAACATACATCAGCACCGTCTGACGGCTTGCAAGAAAAGTTGGTTAAAGTTAACCGCGTTGCTAAGACTGTTAAGGGTGGTCGTATCATGAGTTTCACTGCGTTGACCGTAGTGGGCGATGGTAATGGTCGCGTGGGTTTTGGTTACGGTAAGGCACGTGAAGTGCCTGCGGCTATCCAAAAAGCAATGGATCAAGCACGTCGTAACATGGTGACAGTTTCTTTGGTAGACGGTACTTTACAATACCCTATCAAATACGAGCAGGGCGCAGCACGTATTTACATGCAGCCAGCTTCTGAAGGTACAGGCGTTATCGCAGGTGGTGCGATGCGTGCAGTTCTGGAAGTTGCGGGAGTGCGTAACGTACTGTCCAAATGCCAAGGCACACGTAATGCAGGCAATGTGGTACGTACTACTATCGCAGCGTTAGGTTCAATGCAGTCACCTGAAATGATTGCAGCGAAACGCGGCAAAGCCGTTGCAGACATTAAGGGGTAAACAATGACTTCCGCAAAACAACTCAACGTGACGTTATACCGCAGTCTGAATGGTCGCTTGAAAGCGCATCAGCAGTGTGCGCGTGGTCTTGGTATCCGCAAGATTCATAATACGGTTACTGTGACTGACACCCCTGAAAACCGTGGCATGATCAACAAGATTTCCTACATGCTCAAGGTTGAGGAAGCTTAAGATGAAATTGAATACGCTACAACCTGAACTGGGTAGCCGCACTAGCCCTCTGCGTGTAGGCCGTGGTATTGGCTCTGGTCTGGGTAAAACTGCTGGCCGTGGTCATAAAGGTCAAAAGTCCCGTAAAGGTGGTTTCCATCACCGTAAAGGTTTTGAGGGTGGTCAGATGCCTATGCATCGTCGTCTGCCTAAGTTTGGCTTTGTCTCCCGCATTGGTCAGCGTACCGCTGAGGTTCGTTTGAGTGAGTTGGCTCAAGTGGAAGGCGATGTGATTGATCTGGCTGGTCTGATTGCTGCGAATGTGGTTGATGCGCGTACCTTGCAAGCTAAAATTATTCTTTCTGGTGAAGTTGCGAAAGCGGTCACTGTAAAGGGTGTTGGCGTGACTAAGGGCGCACGTGCCGCTATCGAAGCAGCAGGCGGCAAAATCGAAGAATAACGGATAAAAAATATGCGCAAGAACCCTACAGGTTCCCTTGGGGGCTTTGGAAACATGGTTGAAATCCGCCAGCGGCTAGTTTTTGTGCTGCTGGCGTTGATCGTTTACCGCATTGGTACCTATATTCCTGTTCCTGGTGTAAATCCTGCGGCTATGGCGCAATTTTTTGACCAGAACAACGGTACAATTCTCGGCGTTTTTAATATGTTTTCAGGTGGTGCATTAGAGCGCCTGAGCGTATTTGCTCTGGGGATTATGCCGTATATCTCAGCTTCCATCATTATGCAGTTGATGGCGACGGTTGTTCCGACATTGGAGCAGATCAAGAAAGAAGGTGAGTCTGGTCGCCGTAAAATCACGCAATATACGCGCTACGGCACTGTGGTCTTGGCTTTGTTCCAAAGCTTTGGGGTCGCGATTGCTTTGGGTGGTACCGATGCGGGTAATGGTCAAACAATTGCTTTGAATCCCGGTATTGGGTTCACGATTACGACGGTTGTTACCTTGGTGACAGGCACGCTATTCCTGATGTGGTTGGGAGAGCAGATTACCGAGCGTGGTATCGGTAATGGTATTTCTTTGATTATTTTTGCGGGTATCGTTGCAGGTTTGCCTGCTGCTATTGGTGGCACGTTAGAGTTGGTGAATACCGGCGAATTGCATTCCCTGTTTGTGATCGGCTTGTTGTTACTGGTATTGGCTGTTACCGCATTCGTGATTTTTGTGGAGCGTGGTCAGCGTCGGATCACCGTGAATTACGCTAACCGTCAGCAAGGTCGCAAAATGATGATGGGGCAGCAGTCCAGTCATTTGCCTTTGAAGTTGAATATGGCAGGGGTTATTCCGCCGATTTTTGCTTCTAGTATTATTTTGTTCCCGGCAACACTTGGGCAATGGTTTGGTAATGCAGAAGGTATGGGGTGGTTGAAAGGCTTTTTTGATATGTTAAAGCCTGGTGAGCCAGTTTATGTCTTGCTTTATGCCGCAGCTATTGTATTCTTCTGCTTCTTTTATACAGCCTTGGTATTCAACTCACGTGAAACCGCTGATAATTTGAAAAAAGCAGGTGCTTTTATTCCTGGTATTAGACCGGGTGAACAAACATCTAAATACATTGATGGTGTCATGACTCGCTTGACCGCAGTTGGCGCTATCTACATTACATTGGTCTGTCTGTTGCCTGAATTCCTGATTTTGGGCTGGAATGTTCCTTTCTACTTTGGGGGAACTTCACTGCTGATCATCGTGGTTGTGGTCATGGATTTCTTGTCTCAGTTGCAAGCGCACATGATGTCACACCAGTACGAGGGTCTGATGAAAAAGGCCAATTTCAAAGCGCAGACACGCCCCGGCACAGTGCGCTGATCTGATCACTTTTGAGAGGTTTTTATCATGAAGGTTCGAGCTTCAGTTAAAAAATTGTGCCGTAACTGCCGGGTTATCCGCAGAAACGGTGTAGTTCGCATTATCTGTTCTGACCCGCGCCACAAACAGCGTCAAGGTTAAGAGCCGATTTGGGTTGATAATTAAAAGGGGTTCTGGCACAATCGCCCGTTTTCCCGGTAGTCTGGAGAGATTTTAATGGCTCGTATTGCGGGTATCAATCTTCCTGTCAATAAGCACGTAGTGATCGGTTTGACCGCCATTTATGGCGTTGGTCGTCCACGTGCTGCTGACATTTGTAAGGCGGCGGATGTTGTGCCAAGCACTAAGATTCGTGAGCTGAGTGAAGACCAAGTTGAACGTTTGCGTCTTGAAGTAGGTAAACTCCTAGTTGAAGGCGATTTGCGTCGTGAAGTTTCCATGAACATCAAACGTTTGATGGACATGGGTTGCTATCGTGGCATCCGCCACAGACGTGGCCTGCCTATGCGCGGTCAGCGTACCAAGACTAACGCGCGTACCCGTAAAGGCCCGCGTCGTCCTATTCGCAAATAATACATAGATTGCAGGTAGAGTAAGTAATGGCAAGACAGCCTAGAAAAGGTGCAACTGTTAACCTTCGTAAGAAGGTCAAGAAAACTGTCACTGACGGTGTTGCACACGTCCATGCATCCTTTAATAACACTATTGTGACTATCACCGACCGCCAAGGCAACGCATTGGCATGGGCTACCTCTGGTGGCTCTGGTTTCCGTGGTTCACGTAAAAGTACCCCGTTTGCAGCGCAGGTTGCTGCTGAACGTGCGGGTAACGCAGCGAAAGATTATGGTTTGAAAAACCTTGATGTCGAAGTCAAAGGTCCGGGCCCTGGTCGTGAATCTGCGGTACGTGCCCTGAACAGCGTTGGCTTCAGAATTAACAGCATTGTGGATGTAACGCCGATCCCGCATAACGGCTGCCGTCCACCTAAGAAACGTCGTGTGTAGGAGATAGTCATATGGCACGTTATATTGGCCCTACCTGCAAACTGAGCAGACGCGAAGGCACTGACCTTTTCCTGAAAAGCCGCAGTGTTTCCCTCGAAAAGAAATGTAAACTGGACAAAGTTCCCGGTCAGCATGGTGAAAATAAAGCTCGCCTTTCTGATTATGGTGTCCAGTTGCGCGAAAAGCAAAAAGTTCGCCGTATGTACGGTGTCTTAGAACGTCAGTTCAGCAACTACTTTAAAGAGTCAGCACGCCGCAAAGGTTCCACGGGTGAAAACCTGTTGAAGCTGCTGGAATGCCGTCTTGATAACGTCGTTTACCGCATGGGTTATGGTTCTACTCGCGCTGAATCCCGTCAATTGGTTAGCCATAAAGCTATTACCGTTAACGGTCAGTCAGTGAACATCCCATCCTACCAGGTTAAAGCCGGTGATGTCGTAGCAGTTCGCGAAAAGTCCAAAAAGCAAACCCGTATACAGGATTCTGTCGCTGTAGCGGAACAACTTGGCTTCCCATCTTGGGTTGAAGTCGATGCAAAGGGATTGTCAGGTACGTTTAAATCTGTACCAGACCGTAGCGATCTGCCAGCCGAAATTAATGAATCACTGATCGTGGAATTGTACTCCAAATAATC
>JBEUIR010000001.1:42101-45745 GCA_040415395.1 Candidatus Thiothrix namsaraevi | reverse complement strand
AAAAGAACCTCACCCCAACCCCTCTCCTTGACAGGAGAGGGGCTAATAAACAATGCAACTCTTGCTCCCCCTCGCCTGTCAAGGAGAGGGGGCGGGGGGGGTGAGGTTCTTCATCGGGGTCTGAACAATTACGTGTACGCCAATAAACGCCGGGGAATAATCACCCCATTGCTGGCTTCACCCAAGCCGATGAATTCGCCGGATTCGCTGTACAAACGCAGCAGTTCGGCATCAGCATCGTCGGTGCGCACCTTTTGTCCCTGACGTAAGCGCACAATCACGGCTTCAGCCAAGGTAAGAGCGGGTATATGCGGCAAGGCAGCATCCAACGGCAACAGCAACGCATCCAAAGCCTCAGGGTCAGGTTCCGCCAATGCCCGTAATTCTTCCAACGTGTACATGCGCAATGCCCCAAACGGCTCAACCGCTTCACGCCGCAACATGGAAACATACGCCCCACAACCCAGCTTTTCACCGATGTCTTCCACCAGTGTGCGGATATACGTGCCTTTGCTGCACGTCACAGCCAACGTCAGCGAATCGGGGGTACGTGACAGCACTTGCAAGGCATGAATCGTCACGGTACGTGCGGCACGTTCCACTTCCACACCTTGACGCGCCAGCTTATAGAGCGGTTGCCCGTCTTTTTTCAGCGCGGAATACATCGGTGGAATTTGGCTAATCTCGCCACGGAATTGCGCCAGCACCGTTTCCAGCAACGCATCGCTAATCTCAGGAATGGGGCGCGGATTGAGCTTTTCACCTTCCGCATCACCCGTGGTACTTACATACCCCAAGGTTGCTGTGGTGAGATAACGCTTATCGGAATCGAGCAGAAAAGCGGACACTTTGGTGGCTTCACCAAAACACACCGGTAACATACCGGAAGCCAGCGGATCGAGACTGCCGGTATGCCCGGCTTTTTCCGCCTGAAACAGGAAACGCGCATCCTGTAACGCCTTATTGCTGGATACGCCTAAGCCCTTATCCAGTAATAAAATGCCATTCAGTTTGCGAAAACGCCGCTTACTCAAGGGGTAGCCGTGCCGTTGTTCGCATCAGCCGCGTCATCAGCAGCGTCATCATCATGACGGTCAGAAGCAACGGCTTTAGCAATCAGTGCCGACAAGGCATTACCCTTGGTTTGGGTATCGTCGTAAAAGAAGTGCAATGCCGGGGTCATCCGCAATTTCAGCAAATGCCCCAGTTCACGCCGCAAGAAACCGGCGGCATGGTTCAGGGCTTCCTGCGCCTCTAAACCTTGATCGGCTTGCAAAGCATCGAACCAGATTTTAGCGTGGGCGAAATCTTTGGAAACCTCCACATCCAGCAACGTTATCATCCCAACGCGCGGATCTTTCACCCGATCGCGAATCAGGATGGCTAAATCGCGGCGGATTTGCTCGCCGACTCGATCAGCACGGGCAAAGCCTTGAGGGCGTGAATGATGACTGGGCATAGCTTAAATCTTCCGTGCCACTTCAACACGTTCGTAACATTCGATCTGGTCGCCTTTACGCACATCGTTGTAGTCTTTAACCGCGATACCGCACTCCGTCCCCATGTGGACTTCTTTCACGTCATCACGGTGGCGGCGCAAGGACTCCAACTCGCCGTTGAAAATCACCACATTATCACGCAACACGCGAATCGGCAGACTACGGCGCATGGCACCATCGACCACCAAGCAACCGGCAACCTGACCCAATGCCGAAGAACGGAAGACATCGCGCACTTCCGCCAAACCGACAAAGACTTCACGCACTTCCGGCGACAACAGACCACTCATGACCGACTTAATGTCGTCGATGACTTCGTAAATGATGCTGTAATAACGAATCGTAACACCGTTGTCCGCAGCGGTTTTACGCGCGGTAGCATCGGTACGCACATTGAACGCAATCATGGTCGCTTTGGATGCCATCGCCAAATCAACGTCGCTGGCACTAATACCACCCACGCCAGCAGCCACCACCCGTACTTCGACCTCATCGGTTGAAAGATTGAGCAATTCATTACGCAAGGCTTCCACACTGCCCTGTACATCCGCTTTGATCAACACGTTAACCTGCGCACGTTCACTCGCCTTCACTTGCGTGAAGAAGTCTTCCGACTTGCTCACATGCTGGGCGGCAAAACGGGTATCACGTTGTTTTTCACGGCGCAATTCCGCAATTTCACGCGCCTTGCGCTCATCGTTCAGCACCACGACTTCATCGCCCGCCTCAGGTGCAGCGGAAAGACCAAGTACCGCAACCGGAATGGATGGCCCAGCCTCTTTCACCGGACGACCGTTTTCGTCGAACATCGCCCGAACTTTGCCGTATTCGGAACCGCACAGCAGCAAATCACCGCGACGCAAAGTACCACTACGCACTAAAACGGTAGCAACCGCACCCCGACCCTTCTCGATACTGGCTTCGATCACGTGTCCGGTAGCAGGCGCATCCACAGGCGCAGTTAATTCCTGTACTTCGGCAACTAACAGCAAGGTTTCCAACAAGGCATCAATGCCCTGCCCGGTTTTTGCGGAAATTTGCACAACCGGTACATCACCACCCCACGCTTCGGTATTCACCTCATGCTGGGAAAGCTCGCTCAGTACCCGGTCAATGTCTGCACCTTGTTTGTCGATTTTGTTAATCGCCACCACCATTGGCACACCTGCCGCTTTCGCGTGCTTGATGGCTTCTTTGGTCTGTGGCATTACACCGTCATCGGCGGCAACAATCAGGATAATAATATCGGTGACTTTTGCACCACGTTCACGCATTTGGGTAAACGCCTGATGCCCCGGTGTATCAAGGAAAGTGACCGTGCCATGATCCGTGTCGACGTGGTAAGCGCCAATATGCTGGGTAATCCCCCCCGCTTCACCGGCTGCTACCCGTGTTTTACGAATATAGTCGAGCAAGGATGTCTTACCGTGGTCAACGTGACCCATGATGGTAACGACAGGTGGGCGCGGCTCTGCTTTGTATTCGGTGGCATCCTGCCCAATCATCGCCGCCAACAGTGCCGCATCATCCATTTCCTGCATCGGCTTGGCTTTGTGACCTAACTCTTCTGTCACCAGAATCGCGGTATCTTGGTCGATGGCCTGGTTGATGGTCATCATCATGCCCATTTTCATCATCGCCTTGATGATGTCGGTGGCACGAATAGCTAATTTTTGCGCCAAGTCAGATACAACGATGGTCGTTGGAATCTCGATTTCCTTGACAACCGGCGCGGTTGGTTTTTCAAAACCGTGTTTGGCGTTACTTTGCTGCTGGCGTGGATCAGGCTTGAAGGCATCACGCCGCCCGCCGCCGCCTTTCTTTTTACCGGGACGACCGCCACCTGCTGCGGGAACATGCAACTCTTCACGTCCGCCACGCCCTGCCACTTTAGTTTTGGAGGGTTTTTTGTCAATACGCTTATCATCAGACGCTACCGTCTCTGTGTATTTCTCAACAACGACATCGGCAACAACCGGTTTTTCTGCTTCAGGCTCGCTAACATCAGCCACTTCTCGCGGCGCAAGCGTGGGCTTAGGCTTCAACTTTGAAGGGCGGCGCTTCAGCGCTGTTGCTGCTTCTTCACGTGCAGCAGCAGCAACAACGTCACGTTGCTCACGCGCACTTAAATTTTCCGTTAATTCA
>JBEUIR010000001.1:0-42001 GCA_040415395.1 Candidatus Thiothrix namsaraevi | reverse complement strand
TTGGCGACGCTCCTGCCCAGATTTGTGCACGGCAGACTCACGCGCCTGACGCTCAGCGGATAACTGACGCGCCAATTCTTCGGTTCGGCTCAGACGCGCTCCGCCAGTAGCAGGTGCGCCATTACTGGGCGGCACTTCAACCGCACTGTGCTGCTGCTCGGTCGGCTTGGCAACGGAACCGGGAGCAAAGGTTTTCTTATGCCTAACTTCAACGTTCACCGTTTTATTACGCGCACCACCTGCACCCACGCTCATTTCACTGGTTGAGCGCCGTTTAATGGTAATTTTGTTGCCACCACTACTGACTGGGGCGGTGCCTTGACGGATATGTGCCAACAATTTCAGTTTCTGTGCATCAGTAATCCAAGCATCAGGGCCATTCACATGAATACCTGCGTCCTGTAACTGCTTGAGCAGAACTTCAACGGGAGCATTGACTATCTCGGCAAGTTTTTTGACTGCTATGTCCGACATCTATTTCTTCCTCCCGCAGAATTAAGCTTCTGCTTTATCGTCCGTAAACCAAGGCTCACGGGCTTTCATAATCAAACTGGCAGCACGCGCCTCATCAATGCCAGCCAATTCCGTGAGTTCATCCACGGATTGTTCTGCCAAATCTTCCATCGTGCAAATGCCCTGGGTTGCCAACTTAAAGGCCAAGGTATCATCCATGCCTTCCATGTGCAGGAGATCTGCTGCTGGCAAGTGGGTATCCTGAGAAATGGCTTGCGACAACAACGCTGTTTGGGCACGGTCACGCAATTCATTAATAATCGTTTCGTCAAAGCTTTCAATGGCCATGAATTCTTCAATTGGCACGTAAGCCA
Source organism: Candidatus Thiothrix namsaraevi (assembly GCA_040415395.1). Taxonomy (GTDB): domain Bacteria; phylum Pseudomonadota; class Gammaproteobacteria; order Thiotrichales; family Thiotrichaceae; genus Thiothrix; species Thiothrix namsaraevi. Next base: position 41,174 of record JBEUIR010000001.1, on the reverse strand, counting down.
CTTCTTCCAGTGTAGAGAAACCTTCTTCCACCAAAATCACTGCCACTTCCTCATCAACATCCAGTTTTTCCATGAACAGGTTGATGATGGATTGTTGCTCCGCTTGGGTCTTGGCTTCGGCTTCTTCCACGCTCATGACATTCAGTGTCCAGCCAGTCAGTTCGCTGGCAAGGCGTACATTTTGCCCGCCACGCCCAATGGCTTGTGACAGCTTTTCACCATCCACACCAATATCCATGCTCTTACTGTCCTCATCCACCACAATGGAGAGTACTTCAGCAGGAGCCATCGCATTCATCACGTAGGTGGCGATGTCTTCGTTCCAGAGCACAATGTCGACGCGCTCTTTACCACCGAGTTCGTTGGTGACGGTTTGAATACGTGAACCACGCATCCCAACGCAAGCCCCAATCGGATCAATGTTCGGCAAGTTAGCACGAACGGCAACTTTAGCGCGTGAACCCGCATCACGGGCAGCACCCATTATATCAATCATTTCCTGACTGACTTCAGGAACTTCAAGTTTCATCAACTCAATCAGAAAATTCACATCCGAACGGCTGACAATAATCTGCGGGCCGCGCATGTCCTGATGAATTTCCTTCAGATAACCTCGAACCCGTGCGCCAACGTGCAGCATTTCACCGGGAATCATTTCTTCACGGGGAATAAAGGCTTCCGCATTTTCCCCCATATCCAGCACGATACCTTTACGGTCAGCACGTTTAACCACACCCATGATCAAATGCCCGACTTTATCCCGATACGCGGAAACCACTTTCTCACGCTCAGCCTCACGCACCTTGGCAACAATGACTTGCTTGGCTGTTTGTGCCGCAATACGACCAAACTCAACCGAGGGGATGGCTTCTTCAACGTAATCGCCGATAGCAACACTCAAGCCACGATCTTTGGCATAGCTTTCCAAAATTTGGCGTTCAGGGCTTTCAAAATCGGGGTCTTCATCGTCCACCACTTTCCAGCGGCGGAAGGTTTCATAATCCCCGGTTTGGCGGTTTACCGAGACACGTGCATCGATATTCATACCGTAACGTTTACGGGTAGCCATTGCCAACGCTGTTTCTACTGCCTGGAAAATTAATTCCTTGCTGACATTTTTTTCATTGGAGACTGCATCAACAACGTAGAGAATTTCTTTATTCATGCGTGTTTACCGCCCTTGCGCTGAGGTCGAATATCCAGAACAACTCGCCCACGATCAATAACATCGTAAGGAATCTCAAAGACTGTGCCTTCCACTTCCATGGAAATGTGGGTGTCGTTCGCATCCTTCAACTTCCCGACGAAGTTGCGGCGTTTTTCCACCGGCAGACGGGTACGCACTTTAATGTGCTTGCCTACATACAGAGCATAGTGTGCGGGGATGAATAACACCCGGTCAATTCCGGGCGAAGATACTTCAAGAATATAGGCAACGGGAATCAGGTCGTCCACATCGAGTGCGGCACTCAACTGGTTGCTGACACGTCCGCAGTCATCTACCGTAATACCTTGCTCAGAGTCGATGAAGATACGTAACAACGCACTTTCCGTTTGTGGACGGTACTCATAACCCCACAAATCATAACCGAGGCCGGTGACAGTGGTATGAATCAGCGTATCTAATCTTTCTTGCATTACGTCTTGGGTACCTTCTTGGGTAGCACATAATAAAAAAGGCCCTGATAGGGGCCTTCTTATAATTGGTAGCGGGGGCAGGATTTGAACCTGCGACCTTCGGGTTATGAGCCCGACGAGCTGCCAGACTGCTCCACCCCGCATCAGAGGAGCGAACTATAAAGCAAAGGATTGACCCTTGCAAGCCTTATCGAAACAAAACTTGAAATTAACGTACATGGCGATAAATGAAGCCAGGAAACGCGAATACCAAAAACAAAGACAAGGTAACGGCGTAAAATTCCCAATCCTGAGCGTGTATGGTTCCCATCGCACGCTGCTCCAGCAACAATGCCAAAGCACCCACGACGAAGTACAATACAAACCATTCCAACAAACGTAACCAAGCTGATTTGCGTTCACATTGCAAAATGAGAAAACAACGCTGACTTAACCAGGGCAAATTAGCCAATAACAACGCGAGACCCAGAAAGCCCCACTGCAAAACGGATAAACTCATAAACGACTAGCGACCATTGCTGCTGAACAAATTCCCATTAGCGTTCCAGGGAACACTCCCAGCAACACCATGAGTACGCCATTTACACTGATCAGCACATTAAAATCAAGTTCAGCCTGAATCGGTGCGGTTTGTTCCGGCTTATCAAAGTACATCATTTTAATCGCGCGTAAGTAGTAATACGCCCCGATCACCGACATCAACACCATGAACACCGCAGCCCACAAATAACCCGCCTGCATCACAGACTCAATGACGAACAATTTCGCATAAAAGCCCACTGTTGGCGGAATCCCCGCCATCGAAAACAAGAAGACCATCATGAGAAAGGCATACCAGGGATTGCGCTCGTTCAAACCCTTCAAGTCATCCAGCGTTTCCGCCTCAAAGCCTTCACGCCCCAGCAAAATCAGGATAGCAAAACCACCCGCAGCCATCATGGCGTAAGTAATGGTGTAAAACAGTGCGGCAGAATAACCTTCCGATGTCCCTGTTAGCGCCGCCAACAGAATGAACCCCATGTGCGCAATCGTAGAATAAGCCAACATCCGCTTAAGGTTAAACTGTGCAATCGCAATCAGATTACCCAAAAATACCGACAACAACCCAAACACCAAGAGCAATTGCGCCCAACCGGGCTGAGCAGCACCCATAGACTCTGCCAGTACCCGCAATAACATTGCCAACGCCGCCAGTTTCGGCACACTCCCCAAAAACAGGGTTACCGCAGTCGGCGCTCCCTGATACACATCGGGAACCCACATATGGAAAGGCACTGCACCAAACTTAAAGGCAATACCCGCCACAATAAAGACCAGCGCAAACAACAACGGAATATTTTCCAGCACATTTTGCGCACTGACGTAAACCATTACCTCAGCAAACTCCAGCTTTCCGCTCAAGCCATACAGCATGGAAATCCCATACAACAACAAACCAGAAGCAACCGCCCCCAGCACAAAATACTTCATTGCCGCCTCAGAGGAACGCCCATCATCACGATTAAATGCCACCAAGGCATACATCGACAACGCCAGTAACTCCAATCCCAAATACATCACCAGCAAATGATTGGCAGAAACCATCACCAACATACCAAGCACGGCAAATAACGCTAGGAAGAAAAACTCCCCAATCCACGTATTAGTGTCTTTCAGATACTTGCGGGCATACACAAATACTGCAAACGTTAGCAGCAAAATGCTGACTTTCAGGACACCGCCCAAATCATCACGCACATACATACCATTCAGACCAGTCACTTTCTGACCATCCATTGCGCCGTAAGCCAATAAGGCAGTCGCCAACAACGCTACCTGAGCCAATAGATACGTCACCATACGACAATCTTTGCTCAGGAACACACCAAGCAGCAAAATCAGGCAGATCGTACTCAGCAGAAAAATTTCCGGCAGTGCAATTGCAATATTCATGATTAGCACCCCCCCGCAAGCCCAGCGCACAACTTACTCTGCAACGCCTGAGACAACAGATTTTCAATTGACACTTCCATCACATCCGTCAAAGGTTGAGGCCATAAGCCCAGTAACAATACCGCACCCGCCAATACTGCCAACATCCAAAACTCACGTCGCCCAATATCCTGCAAAGCAGCCACTTCCGCGTTTTTCACTTCACCAAACATTACCCGTTTGACCAGCCACAGCGTATAAGCAGCCCCCACAATCAAGGTCGTTGCTGCCGCAAACGCAATCCACGGATTCGCGCGGAAACTTGCCAAAATCACCATGAATTCACCCACAAACCCCGACGTACCCGGCAAGCCGGTATTCGCCATCGCAAACAGCACATAGAAAGCCGCGAACGTCGGCATTTGATTAGCAACCCCACCGTAGGCATTGATGTCACGGGTATGCATCCGGTCATACAAAACCCCGATACACAAGAACATCGCGCCGGAAATAAAACCGTGCGAAACCATTTGCACCATACCGCCCTGGATCGCCAAGATCGCGCTACTCATCGCACCTTCAACATTCTGGCTCTCGGCAATGCCATAAATCACGAAAAAGCCTAACGTCACAAACCCCATGTGCGCGATAGACGAGTAAGCCACCAGCTTTTTCATGTCCTGTTGCACCAACGCCACAAAGCCGACGTACACCACGGCTGTCAGTGACATGAAAATCACCAGCCAATCCAATTGTGCTGCCGCATCAGGCACGATTGGCAAGGCAAACCGCAAGAAAGCATAACCACCTACTTTCAGCGTAATCGCTGCCAAAATTACTGAACCACCTGTTGGTGCTTCCACGTGCGCATCCGGCAACCAAGTATGTACCGGCCACATTGGCACTTTCACCCCGAAAGCCAATAGGAATGACAAGAAAATTAAAGTTTGCGGCACAATATCAATCGGCAATTTATGCAAATCCGCCACCGCGAAACTGCCGCCCAATTGATACAGGTAGATCAAACTAATCAGCAAAAATACTGAACCCAAAAAGGTATACAAGAAAAACTTAATCGTGGCGTACACCCGACGTGCACCACCCCAAATCCCAATGATCAGGAACAGCGGAATCAGCATTGCCTCAAACAGGATATAGAACAGCATCGCATCCAGCGCCGCAAATACCCCATTGACAATCCCCGCCATAATCAAAAAAGCTGCCATGTATTGGGAAATTCGATACGTAATCACTTCCCAGCCCGCAACCACCACCATCACCGTAATAAAGGTATTCAGCAGAATCAATGGCATGGAAATGCCATCCACCCCCAGATGGTAATTAATGTTAAACGCCTCAACCCAAGGGATAAGCTCCACAAACTGCATCTCAGCAGTACCGGGGGTAAAGTGTGTATACAAGGGCAAGCTGATCACAAACGTCAGTAACGCAATTCCCAGTGCAAACTGTTTAGCGCCAGAACGATCGCCCACAATTAATACACCCAAGCCACCGATAATCGGCAACCAGATCAACAAACTCAGTATTGGCAAATCAAGCATGTGCAATTCCAGTTAAAGCCAACAGAACGGGATTAGAAAAACAAAAACCAAGTAAGCATCAACAGAATGCCTGCCACCATCGAAAAGGCGTAGTGATACAAATACCCGGTCTGAAGATGACGCATCAAACCCGAAAGCCATCCGACTGCTTTTGCTGCGCCATTCACCACAAAACCATCAATCATCACACGCTCGCCGAAAGCCCACAGCCCGTTCCCCAGACTGATAGAGCCTTTCGCAAACACACTCTGATTAAAATCATCCAAATAATATTTACGATCCAACAAGGTATGCAGCCAACGGAACTTGTCATAAGCCCAGCGTGCCAGTGAATCATCTTTCAGGTAAATAAACCAAGCGGCAGCCAAACCTGCCATTGCCAACCAGAAAGGCGGCATCATCAAACCATGTACAATGAAACCGATCACCCCATGATACGCAGCACTGATATGCTCAATCGCCAAATGCGCTGACTGCAAGCCTTTAAAACCCGGATCAAACCCATGTGCAGCATCATTAACAAATATTGCATCCTTAAAAAATGCGCCTACTACCATTGGGTCTAGCAAATACCCGGCAAATACTGACGGAATCGCCAAGGCAATCAAAGGAATCGTCACCACCCAAGGTGACTCATGCGGCTTACCACCGTGCCCATGATGTCCGTGATCATCATGACCGTGTCCATGATCATGCGTGTCAAAACGCTCTTTACCGTGGAACACTAGGAAAAACATACGGAAACTGTAAAAAGCCGTGACAAACACACCCAACAATACCAGCGTATAAGCGTAACCAGCCGCCCACAGATTCGATTCATGTACCGCTTCAATGATTAAGTCTTTAGAAAAGAAACCAGAGAAACCGGGGAAGCCAATTAATGCCAAGGAGCCAATTAAAGCCGTCCAATACGTGATCGGCATATACTTTTTCAGACCACCCATTTTGCGAATATCCTGCTGATGGTGCATCGCCATAATCACCGAACCAGCCGCTAAGAATAACAATGCCTTAAAGAAGGCATGGGTCATCAAATGGAATACTGCCGCTGAGTAGGCCGACGCCCCCAAAGCGACCGTCATATAACCAAGCTGCGACAAGGTGGAATACGCCACCACCCGCTTAATGTCATTCTGCACAATCCCAATCAGCCCCATAAAGAACGCAGTGGTTGCGCCAATAATCAGAATGAGATTCAGCGCAGTATCCGACACTTCAAAAATTGGTGACATCCGTGCCACCATGAAAATACCTGCTGTTACCATCGTTGCCGCATGAATCAATGCTGAAATAGGTGTAGGACCTTCCATCGAATCGGGCAGCCACACATGCAAAGGTACTTGCGCCGATTTACCCATTGCCCCGATGAATAATAAAATAGCAGCGAGTGTCAGCACACTCCACTTAGTATCCCCAACAATCGCTATCTCCGCTCCCACCAAACTGGGTACGCCCGCGAAGACTTCCACATAATTTAACGTGCCGAAGTGCGCCAACACCACAGCAATCCCCAGCAAAAACCCAAAATCCCCCACCCGATTCACCAAAAACGCCTTCATATTCGCGTAAATCGCGGTGTCTTTTTTATACCAGAAACCAATCAACAAATACGACACCAAGCCGACTGCTTCCCAGCCGAAGAACAACTGCAAAAAGTTGTTGCTCATGACCAACATCAGCATCGAAAAGGTAAACAAGGAGATATAACTGAAGAAACGCTGATAACCGGGGTCATCGTGCATATAGCCAATCGTATAAATATGCACCATCAACGACACAAACGTGACCACCAGCATCATCATGGTACTGAGGTTATCCAGCATGAAACCGATTTCAAAACGAATATCTGCAATCACTGCCCACGTATACACCGTACCGTTATACGTATTGCCATTGCTCATCACATCATAGGCAACGTAAACCGACAGCAAAAACGCCACCGCCACGCCCAAAATCGTGACCCAATGCGCCCCTGCACGCCCAATCTTTTTCCCAAACAGCCCCGCAACAATCGCCCCGAACAACGGTGCAAGCGGAATAGCCAGATAAATCGCTTCCATCGCTTACCCCTTCATCGCATCAAGTTGTTCAACATTGATCGTGCGCCGGTTACGGAACAAAACCACCAAAATCGCCAAGCCAATCGCCGCTTCCGCCGCCGCCACCGTGAGGATAAAGAACACGAATACCTGCCCTGCCATATCCCCCAAATAATGGGAAAACGCGATAAAATTCAGGTTCACCGCCAACAACATCATCTCGATACACATCAACAAGATCAGCACGTTCTTACGGTTGATAATCATGCCTGCGATGCTGATAGCAAACAGCAACGCCGCCACAATCAGGAAATGCGACAAAGGGATCATGCTTGCTCCTTGGTTTCGGATTTCATCTTCACCAGACGTACACGGTCTGCCCGCTTCACCTGCACCTGTTGGCTAATGTCTTGTTTACGCGAATCCGGGCGGCGGCGCAGCGTCAAAGTAATCGCCGCAACAATTGCCACCAACAAAATTACCGCTGCAATTTCAAACGGATAGACATAATCAGTGTATAAAATTAAACCCAAGGCTTCGGTATTATTCGCCGGAGGCGGGTTCAGCGGTGTCGCAATCTGAAACGGCGCACTTTGCAGCACCATAATCATTTCCACCGCAATCACTGCCGCCACTAAAAATCCAGCAGGCGCGTATTTCACCAGTCCCTCTTTCACCGGGTCGGTGTTCAAGTCCAGCATCATAATCACGAACAGGAACAGCACCATTACCGCCCCGACGTACACCAATACCAGCACCAAGCCAAGGAATTCCGCTTCCAACAGCAACCACAACGCGGCACTGGTGAAAAAGCTCAAAATCAGGCACAACGCCGCATACACCGGGTTGCGTACCGTCACCATCCCCACTGCCGCTGCCAGTAATACAGCGGAAAACAGGTAAAAGATAATCTGCTCAAATGTCATGTCATCCCCTTAACGGTACGGCGCATCAGCGGCTTTCATCTTGGCAATCTCAGCTTCGTGCTTGTCACCGATTGCCAGCAATTTCTCTTTGGTTTGAATATTTTCACCACGATTTTCAAAGTGATACTCGAAAATATTGGTCTCCACAATCGCATCCACCGGGCAGGCTTCCTCACAGAAACCGCAGTAAATGCACTTAAACATATCTATGTCATAGCGCGTGGTACGGCGTGTACCATCCGGGCGTTCTTCCAAATCAATCGTGATTGCCAGTGCCGGGCAAACCGCTTCGCACAATTTGCAGGCAATGCAACGTTCCTCACCGTTCGGGTAACGCCGCAAGGCGTGATGCCCGCGAAAACGGTTGGAAATCGGCGTTTTTTCTTCCGGGTACTGAATCGTGATCTTACGCTCGAAGAAATACTTCCCCGTCACGCCCATGCCCTGCATCAGTTCTTTCAGGCTGAACGTCTTGAAATAATGTTTCCAGTTGAAACTCATATCAGTCTCCTTACAGCCACGGTTTCCAGCCCAGCGCAATCGCCAGCCCTTCCGCAAAAATCCACACCAAGGTCACGGGGATCAGAATCTTCCACCCCAAGCGCATGATTTGGTCATAACGGTAACGCGGGAACGTGGCGCGAAACCAAAAGAACAGCAGCATGAAGAACGATGCCTTCAGCAATAACCAGTGGATACCATCCCCAAAAAACAGCCCAATCACCGGCGTATCCGTCAAAAAGGTCAACCCTTGGAACGGCGACAACCAGCCCCCCAAGAACAGCAATGAAGTCAGTGCGGCAATCAGCCACATATTGGCGTATTCCGCGAGGAAGAAAATCGAGAACGCCATGCCAGAATATTCCACATGGAAACCCGCCACGATCTCGGACTCGCCTTCCGCCACGTCGAACGGCGCACGGTTGGTTTCTGCCACACCCGAAATAAAATACACCACGAACAAGCCAAACAAAGGCCACACAAACCAGCTAAAAATGCTACCGGATTGCGCCCGCACAATATCGCCCAGATTCAAGCTACCGGCTGCCATCAGCACCCCGACCAGCGCAAACCCCATTGCAATTTCATACGACACCATTTGCGCCCCAAGACGCATTGCGCTCAATTGCGCATACTTAGAATTCGATGCCCAACCCGCAATAATGACCCCGTAAATTCCCAAGGAAGTCAGTGCCAACAGGAACAACAGCCCCGCATTCACATCCGCCAACACCATGCCGTCACTGAACGGAATCACTGCCCAAGCCGCAAACGCAGGCCCCATTGCCAACAAGGGTGCAATCAAAAACAGGAAGCGGTTGGATTTCGCAGGAATCACAATTTCCTTAAAAATCAGCTTGAACATATCCGCAAACGGCTGCAACAAGCCTTTGAACCCAACCCGGTTCGGCCCCACGCGCACCTGCATAAAACCGATGATTTTACGTTCTGCGTAAGTCGCGTAAGCCACCAACAAAATCAGTGGCAGCACAATGGCCATGACTTTGATCAGAATGATTAGCAGCGTCACCATCCACTCAGGGAGGAAGGCACCGAAGAAATTTGCGAGTATTTCCATCATTCCCCTAACCTGCCTTTGCTATTTGAAGCGCACCGAAAGCCGCGCCCAACACGTTGGATACTGCAATGCCCGACTGCAACCCGGCGCAACCTGCTGGAATACCCGTGTCCAGTTGTGCTGGCAACGTGATCGTCACCGCCCCCTGCGAGACTTTAAGCGTATCGCCAGCCGCGACACCCATATTCGCCGCATCTTGCGGATTCAACTGCACCGCTGCCGGAGGAATCATTGCTTGCAAGGCTTTCGCACGGCGTACTAGCGGGTCAACACGGTACATTTCCACGTCGCCGATACGCTGAAACGCCCCATCCGCCGTAGAGACGCAAGATTTTGCGTCTCTACCCACAGTGCCAGCATAACGGTTGTTACAAACCTCTACACCGTCGAGTTCGAGGTGCAACTCGGCAACTATTTCTTCGGTGGCAACCCAATCAAATTCAGGCACACCCGCCGTATTACCCAACACCCGCAGCACTTTCCAAGTAGGTCGCGCCTCGCCCGGCGGCACAGTCGCGCCCTTAAAACTTTGCCACTGCCCCGCTGCATTAATGAACGTGCCGGAAGTTTCGGCAAACGTCGAACCGGGCAATAATACTGTCGCGTATTTGCGCGTGGTATCATCCGCAAACGGCGCAATCACAATCACGTTTTCCGCCGCACTCAGCACTTTCATTGCTTGTTGCGGATTCGCGAAATCTGCCAACTCGGTATTCAGCAAGACAAACGTGCGGGTATTTTCACTGAGGAACTCACCAACCGGCACACCCGCTTGTTTGAGTTCGCGTCCCGCCGATAAACGGTGCGGCACCACACCTGCTACCCACGCACCCACGCTATTAGCACTTTCCGCCAAATAGCCAAAGGTTGCGCCCGTTTGTTCAGCAATCGTGAAAGCCAAGCCGCGTAACGCCGCAAAATCGGGATGCTGAACGGCGACATTGCCCAGCAATACCGTCGCGTGTTCTGCCTGTTTTAGCGTTGCCATCACCGCATTATCAGGGTCATTCGCCATCGCTTGTAAAGCTTGCAGCATATCTGCCGGAGCAACCGCTTGCTGGGCTACATCAAAGTTAAAATCGAAGGCACGCGGATTCAACGCCATCACCGCCGCGCCTTTCAATGCGGCTTTACGGATGCGGTGATTCAACAATGGCTGTTCTTGGCGCACATTAGAACCAATCAACAATACCGCATTTTGCTGTTCCAACTGCGCGATGGGCATTCCCAATGATGGGCAAAGCGGTGCAGCACTTTGGTCGCTGAAATCAGCCTGGCGTACACGGTGGTCAATATTGCGAATGTTCAGACCGCGCATTAAACGCTGGAACAAATACAGTTCTTCCACAGTGGAAGTCGCGCTTGCCAATGCACCGGTACGCGCTGGGTCAGCCGCCCGCAAAATTTCTGCGGTCGCATCTAACGCCTGTTGCCAACTCACTTCATACCAATGCCCATCACGCTTGAGCATTGGCTTGGTAATCCGGTCAGCACTGGCAATGCCTTGATAGCTGAAACGGTCACGGTCAGAAATCCAGCATTCGTTTATCGCGTCATTTTCACGTGGCACTGCCCGCACCACTTCTTTGCGGAAGGTGTGCACCTGAAGGTGTGAACCAACCGAATCGTGCGGGGCAATCGCATCATGCGCCACCATTTCCCACGCCCGTGCTTTGTAGCGTGACGGTTTCGCGGTCAGCGCACCCACAGGGCAGAGGTCAATCACATTGCCGGAGAGTTCGGATTTAAGCGATTTCTCAATATACGTGCCGATTTCGAGCCGATCACCACGCCCTACCCCGCCCATTTCACGCATTCCGGCGATTTCATCACCGAAACGCACACAGCGGGTGCATTGAATGCAGCGGGTCATTTCGGTTTCGATCAACGGGCCAATGTCTTTGTCTTGCACCACGCGCTTGATTTCAGCGTATTGCGATTTATTGCTACCGTAACCGACTGAGACATCCTGCAATTCGCATTCGCCACCTTGGTCGCAAATCGGGCAATCCAGCGGATGATTAATCAGCAAGAACTCCATAATGCCTTTCTGCGCGTTCTTGGCTTTGTCAGAGCGCGTCCAGAATTTCATGCCTGCATTCACGGGCGTGGCGCAAGCGGGAACCGGTTTCCACGACTTTTCCATTTCCACCAAGCACATACGGCAGTTGGCGGCAATGGAAAGCTTTTTGTGGTAGCAAAAACGTGGAATGGAAATTCCATTATCATCAGCCACTTCAATCAGCATCGCACCTTTGCGAGCCTGAACTGGCTGGTCGTTAATTTCGATGGTGACGAATTCTTCTGCCATGTGTTACCCCTGTCCCACCATGCTACGACCGTGCTTGACGTAGTATTCAAATTCCTCACGGAAATGCTTGACGAAACTCCACACTGGCATCGCCGCCGCTTCACCCAAGGCACAAATGGAACGGCCTTCGATATTGTGGGAAATTTCTTCGAGCCGCGTAACGTCTTCCATCTTGCCCTTGCCTTCCACAATGCGGGTCAACATCCGGTACAACCAGCCAGTGCCTTCACGGCAAGGCGTGCATTGCCCGCAGGATTCGGAGAAGTAAAAGCGGGAAATACGTTGTAACACTTTGACCATATCGGTGGTGTCGTCCATCACAATGACCGCGCCCGAACCGAGGTACGAACCGGCTTTGGCAATGGTGTCGTAGTCCATCGTCAAGCCCATCATGACATCACCCGGTAACACCGGAACGGACGAGCCGCCCGGAATCACCGCTTTCAACTTGCGTCCGTTGCGCACCCCGCCTGCCATTGCCAACAGTTCAGGAAACGGTGTTCCCAGTGGAATTTCAAAGTTACCGGGATTATTCAAATGCCCAGACACCGAAAACAGCTTTTCCCCACCAGCATTTTTCACGCCTAAATCGGCAAACCACTTGCCACCATTACGCATGATCACCGGGATGGAGGACAGCGTTTCAGTGTTATTAATCGTCGTCGGGCGACCGTACAAACCGAAACTCGCGGGGAATGGCGGCTTGAAACGCGGCTGACCTTTTTTGCCTTCCAGCGATTCCAGCAAGGCAGTTTCTTCGCCGCACACATACGCACCCGCACCGAGCGTGCCGTACAGATCAAAATCAACGCCACTGCCTTGAATATTTTTACCCAGCAAACCGAGTTCGTAGGCTTCTTTCACCGCTTGCTCGAAATGGATGAACGGTTCATCCATAAACTCGCCGCGCATGTAGTTGTAACCCACTGTCGCGCCAATGCTGTAACCCGCAATCGCCATGCCTTCGACCAGCGCGTGCGGGTTAAAACGCAGGATGTCGCGGTCTTTGCACGTCCCCGGTTCGGATTCATCCGAGTTGCACACGATGTATTTTTGCCCCGGCATAGTGCGCGGCATAAAGCTCCACTTCATGCCGGTGGGGAAACCCGCACCGCCGCGCCCGCGTAGACCGGAGTCTTTGATCGTATCAATAATTTCTTCAGCAGGTGTTTTTTCAGCCAGAATTTTACGCCATGCCTGATAGCCGCCCACTTTGAGGTAGCTTTCCAAGGTATTGGCTTGGTCGCCAAATTGGGTCGTAATGAAACAGACTTGATTTGCCATGTGCTTACTCCAGTCCGTCCAAAATCTCATCCACTTTTTCAGGGGTGAGATGGGTGTGGTATACGTGGTTGACCTGCATCATTGGCGCACTGCTACACGCGGCGAGGCACTCTTCCTCGACTTTGAGGAAGAATTTGCCATCTGGTGTGGATTCGCCCAGCTTAATGCCCAGCTTTCTCTCAACATGATCGAGAATCACATCAGAACCGCACAACATGCAGGAGACATTGGTACAAACCGAAATGCTGTATTTTGCCGCTGCCTTCTTATCCAGTTCATACATGGAGTAGAAACTAGCCACTTCGTAAACGGCAATTTCGGGCAAGCCGAGATAATCAGCCACCGCATCCATTTTTTCGCGGGATAAATAATGGTCCTCGTGCATCACCGCACGTAACGCCGCCAGCAGTGCCGATTGCTTTTTATCCGCCGGATAGCGTGCCAACCAGCTATCAATGTCTTCACGCTCGTGATGGCTGAGCAAGGCGCTTTTGCGCTTGAGCATCGTGATAGGATGTTCAGTCATCAACGGTCAACCTCCCCGAAAACAATATCTTGGGTGCCGATAATCGCCACCACGTCAGCCAGCATGTGGCCTTTGGTCATTTCATCCAGAGCCGATAAATGCGCAAACCCTGGCGCACGTACTTTTAAGCGATACGGCTTATTCGCGCCGTCCGACACAATGTAGCAACCAAATTCACCCTTCGGATGTTCCACCGCCGCATACGCTTCGCCTTCCGGCAAACAATATCCCTCGGTCATCAGCTTGAAGTGCTGAATCAACGCTTCCATGTCTTGCTTCATCTCAGCGCGTTTCGGCGGGGCAACTTTGCTGTCTTCCAGCATCACTTCACCGGGATTCACGCGCAGCCAGTCAATGCATTGCTTGATAATGCGGTTGGACTGGCGCATTTCTTCGACCCGCACCAAGTAACGGTCATAACTGTCGCCATGCGTTCCCACCGGAATATCGAAATCCATCTTGTCATAGGCGGCATAGGGTTGCTTCTTGCGTAAATCCCATTCCACGCCCGAACCGCGTAGCATCGGCCCACTGAAACCCAGTTGCAGCGCACGCTCCGGTGACACCACGCCGATCCCGACCAGACGCTGTTTCCAGATGCGGTTATCGGTCAGCAGGGTTTCGTATTCATCCACATAACCGGGGAAACGGTTGGTGAAATCTTCCAAGAAATCCAGCAACGAGCCACCACGATTGGCATTCAAACGCTTAGCTTCGGCTTCAGTGCGGAAACGGTTTGGCAAAAATTGCGGCATGGAATCCGGCAAATCGCGGTAAACCCCACCCGGACGGTAGTAAGTCGCGTGCAAGCGTGCGCCGGATACCGCTTCATACGCATCCATCAAATCTTCACGTTCGCGGAAAGCGTACAGGAACATGGTCATTGCCCCCACGTCCAGCGCGTGTGCGCCAATCCACAGCAAGTGGTTGAGAATACGGGTAACTTCGTCAAACATGGTGCGAATGTAGAGCGCACGTTCTGGCGGGGTAATCCCCAACAGCTTTTCAATCGCCAGCACGTAACCGTGTTCATTGCACATCATTGATACGTAATCGAGGCGATCCATGTAACCGATGTTTTGGTTATACGGTTTGCTTTCTGCCAACTTTTCAGTGCCACGGTGCAGCAAGCCAATGTGCGGGTCAGCACGCACGATGGTTTCACCATCCATTTCCAGCACCAGACGCAACACACCGTGCGCGGCGGGGTGAGCTGGGCCAAAGTTCAGCGTAAAATTGCGGATTTCAGGCATTAGTCATCACGCTCCACGGCTGGGGAAAAACGCTGGTCAGCGCGGATAGTGCGCGGCACTAACACCCGCGCTTCAATGGATACAGGTTCATAAATGACGCGCTTTTGCTCAGCATCGTAACGCATTTCAACCTGACCAATGAGCGGGAAATCTTTACGGAAGGGGTGTCCGACAAAACCGTAGTCGGTGAGGATTCGGCGCAAATCCGGGTGTCCACTGAACATAATCCCAAACAGATCAAACGCTTCACGCTCGTACCAATTCACCGAACTCCAGATGTCCACCAACGATGCCACTACCGGAAAATCGTTGTCATCGCAGCGCGTGCGCACCCGAATACGCAGGTTACGGCTTACTGATAACAAGTGGATTACCACTGCGAAACGTTTACCCGCGAACTGACTGCCTTCTTCTTGCGCATCAAAATCAAACGGATCCGCCTCAGTGGCTTGTGCAGCGCGGCTAAAACCGCTGCGCGAGGCTGTGGTCACATCCCATTCGGCATCGCCATAGGTGAGGTAATCGACCCCACACAAATCGGTCAGTTGCGCAAAATCCAACATGGAATCGTGCCGCAGGAAACGCGCCACTTCCAGCCAGTGTTCAGCCGCGACTTCCAGCGTCAACTCGCCGTGCGCCAGAACGCTGGCTGACAGCTTATCGCCGAGTCCTTGCTGAACGTAATTCTTAACAAATTCGAGTGATACAGCCATGAATTACCGCGCTATCGTGTTGGTTCGACGAATTTTATTCTGCAACTGGATAATGCCATACAGCAGGGCTTCAGCGGTTGGCGGGCAACCGGGTACGTAAATATCCACCGGCACAATCCGGTCACACCCGCGCACCACCGCGTAGGAATAATGGTAGTAACCGCCACCATTGGCGCAAGACCCCATCGAAATCACCCAACGCGGTTCCGCCATTTGATCATAGACCTTGCGCAACGCCGGAGCCATCTTGTTGGTCAGCGTTCCTGCCACGATCATCACATCCGATTGGCGCGGGCTAGGACGGAATACAATACCAAACCGGTCTAAATCGTAACGTGAAGCCCCCGCGTGCATCATTTCGACCGCACAGCACGCCAGACCAAAGGTCATCGGCCACAACGAGCCAGTACGCGCCCAGTTGATCAGGGCATCGGCTGTCGTGGTGACGAAGCCTTTCTCCAGAACCCCTTCTACTCCCATTCCAATGCCCCTTTTTTCCACTCGTAGATGAAACCAACAATCAGGATAGTCAGGAAAATACCCATCGCCACGATGCCGAACACCCCAATGGAGTCGAGCACAATGGCCCAGGGGAACAAAAAGGCGATTTCAAGGTCGAAAATGATGAAAAGGATGGCGACGAGGTAGTAGCGCACGTCAAATTTGATGCGAGAGTCTTCAAACGCGGGGAAGCCGCACTCGAACGCTGAATCTTTTTCTGCGTCCGGTCGGCGCGGGCCTGCAAGCAAACCCAAACCTAGCAATACCACTGCTAAGCCAAAACCGACTGCCAGAAAAACGAGAATCGGGAGGTACTCACCTAACATACTAACTCCTGGTGCAAACCGTAGTGCTCTCTCCAAACCACTCGGCTGTCTGTGATGCATGATTCCAAACACTTACTGTTTGTATCATTATTTCTTTATGCAGTCGAATATAACGGTGCATGAACCACAGATTAATTCCCCAAAGTGGGTATTGTCAGGTTTTAGCAAGAATTAGGCATAAAAGCAAAAAGCCCGCCATCTCACGATGACAGGCTTTTTATGTATGGTACCGACGACCGGACTCGAACCGGTACAGCTTGCGCCACTACCCCCTCAAGATAGCGTGTCTACCAATTCCACCACGTCGGCAAAGCAGGCGCATATTCTATGCTATTACTTCGACTCTTGCACGGGTTTTTCTGCATTCTTAGGCACTTCTTCTGATTTTTCTTCAGTCTTAGCGGCTGGTGCAGGCGGCACGTCACTCGTGGCCGCTTCTTGCGCAGCAGGCGCAGGCGGTACGTCACTGTTTGGCACCGGTGGTGCGGTTTCCACCGCTTGACCACTTGGTGTAACCGCTTCCATAATACTGCCCGATTGAATAGTACGCCCTGAAGCCAGAAACGCTAATGCCAATGCCAGTAAAAAGAAAAGCGTTGCCAAAACTGCCGTCGTGCGACTCAAAAAGTTGGCAGAACCTTGCGACCCAAATACCGTACCTGACGCACCACTGCCAAACGCAGCACCCGCATCCGCACCCTTACCCTGTTGCATCAGAATTAACACAATCATAGCAGCAGAAACAACGATCAACATGATCAACAAGACATTGTATAACATAGCGTTTTTGAACCTTAGTTACCGGCTTTGCAAATAGCCAGAAATTCGTTGGCATCCAGAGATGCGCCACCAATCAGGCCACCGTCAATATCCGGCATTGCAAACAATTCAGCAGCATTCGCGCCTTTGACGCTGCCACCGTATAAAATTTGTACATTCGCCGCGACCATCGCATTCAGCGTCGCTAATTTACCGCGAATAAAAGCATGGACATCCTGAGCCTGTTGCGGACTAGCGGTTTTACCCGTACCAATCGCCCACACCGGTTCGTAAGCAATCACACCGTCAGTTAGTGCTTCCACGCCTTCCAGCGCAATCACTGCATCCAGTTGACGTGCCACAACCGCTTCAGTAATGCCAGCTTCACGCTCTTCCAGCGTTTCGCCCACACACAGAATCGGTTTCAGACCGTGCTTACGTGCTGCGGCAAACTTACGTGCAGTATCAGCGTCCTGCTCGCCGTAAATCGCACGGCGTTCAGAGTGACCCACAATCGCGTAGTCACAGCCAAATTCCTTGAGCATCGCCCCGGAAACTTCGCCAGTGAAAGCCCCTGCGTCTTGATCAGCAATATCCTGAGAACCCAGACCGATACGGCTTCCAGCCACCAGCGCTTGAGTCATGGGAATGTAGACGTAAGGTGGGCAAACTGCCACCGCCACATTATCCATGCCTTCCAGTCCAGCTAGAATGCCACCCATCAAAGACTCGATACTCGCCTTTGACCCGTTTAGTTTCCAGTTACCTGCAACCAATTTCTGACGCATAACTCCACCTCTCTTTCAAGCAAGGGCGAAAGATTACCTGCATAAGCGGTGAAAATCAATCTTCATTCCGGGCAGGTCAGGCCGCAGCCCGCACCGCACTGGCGATTTGCTCTGCCAATTCAGCAGTTTCGTGGGGATCTTCACCCTCCACCATCACCCGAATCAGCGGCTCAGTGCCGGAGGCACGCAATAATACCCGTCCACGATTACCCAATTGTTGCTCAACCTGACGCACTGCATCCTGAATCGCAACGGATTCATCCAGATTAATCTTGTGCTTGGTCGGCACATTAATCAGGGTTTGAGGGTATTTTGCCATCACGCTTTTCAGCTCATGCAAGGGCTTGCCGCTCATGCGCATCGCCCGTAACACTTGCAGCGCGGCAATGATGCCGTCACCCGTAGTGATGAAATTGCGCACGATAATATGCCCGGATGATTCGCCACCCAAATCGCAATCGTGCTGGGTCATTTGCTCAATCACGTAGCGGTCGCCGACTTTAGCGCGGTAAAACGGTACGCCCAACGCCTGAATTGACTTTTCCAAACCGAGATTGCTCATCAGCGTGCCAACCACACCACCTTGCAACTTGCCTTCAGCATGACGGTGGTGCGCAATAATCGCGAGAATTTCATCGCCATCGACCGTAGCGCCGCGCTGATCCACCATGATCAAACGATCACCATCACCGTCCAAGGCAATGCCAAGATCAGCACGATAACGTAAAACGGCATCGCACAAACCATCCACATGGGTTGCGCCGCACGCTTCATTGATATTGATGCCATCAGGCGTGTTGCCTATTGCAATGACTTCTGCGCCCAGCTCCCCGAACACATCGGGTGCTACGTGATAAGTCGCACCATTGGCGCAATCGACGACAATCCGCAAGCCCTTGAGTGAAACACTATTCGGCAATGCACGTTTACAAAATTCAATGTAACGCCCCGCCGCATCTTTAGCACGTTCGACTTTACCCAGCTCATCAGAAGACACAGTTTTAAAATCCATATCCAGCCAACGTTCGATTTCTTCTTCTACTTCGTCAGGCAATTTTGTGCCATCACCGGAGAAAAACTTCAGACCATTATCATCATACGGATTATGCGAAGCACTGATCACAATGCCCGCAGAAGCGCGGAACGCACGGGTCAAATACGCTACCGCCGGTGTAGGCATCGGCCCCAATAAACGGATATTGACCCCTGCTGCCACTAAACCGGCTTGCAATGCAGACTCCAGCATGTAACCGGAAATCCGGGTATCCTTACCAATCAACACGAGGGGATGCCCGTTACTTGCCAGCACTTTTCCCGCTGCCCAACCTAACTTTAATACAAAATCAGGGGTCATCGGGTAACGCCCGATTTTGCCGCG
The DNA here is from genome assembly GCA_040415395.1 of Candidatus Thiothrix namsaraevi. Lineage (GTDB taxonomy): Bacteria > Pseudomonadota > Gammaproteobacteria > Thiotrichales > Thiotrichaceae > Thiothrix > Thiothrix namsaraevi. Next base: position 21,680 of record JBEUIR010000001.1, on the reverse strand, counting down.
AATCCCGTCTGTACCGAAATATTTTCTTGCCATTCGCCCATCTACCTTACTGAATTATCTATTCATGACTGCGTTGACGATTTTGAGTGCATCGACCGTTGCGCCCACGTCGTGTACCCGTACAATATTTGCGCCTTGCATGGCAGCGATTACCGCGCCAGCTACACTGCCATGCAAACGTCCCTCTATCGGACGATTATCCAACAAAGTGCCGATCATGGATTTACGTGAAAGCCCTACGAGTATAGGCAAGCCCAAATCAGAAAACGCCGTCAATCTGCGCAATAAGTCCACATTATGCGATAAAGTTTTCCCAAATCCAAACCCTGGATCAAGAATTAAGCGTTGCCGTGCTATTCCAGCCGTTTCACACGTCGCAATACGCTCTTGAAAAAATTGTGAAACATCTTGCACCACATCGTGATAACGAGGTGACTGCTGCATGGTGCGTGGCTGCCCCTGCATGTGCATCAGGCAAATTGGCACGGTAAGCGGTGCACAGGCTATCAATGCACCGGGTTGCTGTAAGGCACACACATCATTGATTAAATCAGCACCCGCGCTCACCGCCGCCTGCATAACCTCAGGCTTGCTGGTATCGACGGACAATGCCACATCAAAACGTTCACGAATCGCCGTTATTACTGGAATAACCCGTTCTAGCTCTTCTTCAACCGAAACGGATGCCGCACCGGGACGAGTGGATTCCCCACCCACATCAATAATATCCACGCCCTCCGACAGCATTTGCTCAACATGCCGTAAAGCGCAGTGACGTGCATGAAATTGACCACCGTCAGAAAACGAATCCGGGGTGACATTCAAAATGCCCATTACCTGCACAGAGGATTGTGTGATTTGCCATGCCATTGCGTGATTCCATAAACAAAAGGCGCGAGTGCAATACTCGCGCCTTAAATCAGTGAGGGGTGATACTAACGAAACTTAATGCGAACTGGCTGCTCCACCAATCACACCACCATCCGTTTTATTGCCTTCAATAGGACGTGGTTTCGTTGGCGTGCCTTTGCCACCAGAAGAATCATCATCAGTCCAATCGGCTGGTGGTGGTGGCGTTTCGCCACGCATCAATGCATCTACCTGCCCACGGTCAAGGGTTTCATACTTCATCAAGGCTTGTGCCATGGCGTGCAACACACTCATTTTTTCGGTGAGAATTTGCTTAGCGCGGGTATAGTTGCGATCAATTACTTCGCGGATTTCACCGTCAATCGCGTGAGCCGTTTCATCAGAAACATGCTTATGCTGTGTAACCGAACGCCCTAAGAACACTTCACCTTCGTCTTCTGAGTAGGCTAATGGCCCCATGCGGTTAGACAAGCCCCACTTAGTGACCATATTACGTGCAATGCTAGTGGCCCGTTCAATGTCGTTGGATGCCCCCGTAGTGACACCTTCCACACCGTAGATCAACTCTTCAGCAATACGACCACCGTATAAGCTAGAAATCTGGCTTTCCAAACGCTGCTTGCTGGCACTGTAACGGTCTTCTTCCGGCAAATACATGGTAACACCCAACGCACGACCACGTGGAATGATACTGACTTTGTAGACCGGATCGTGTTCAGGAACGCTCAAACCCACAATGGCATGACCCGCTTCGTGGTAAGCCGTTGCTAATTTTTCCTCTTCCTTCATGACCATTGACTTGCGTTCAGCGCCCATCATGATCTTGTCTTTGGCTTTTTCAAACTCGTGCATATCGACTGTGCGTTTATTAGAACGCGCGGCAAATAAAGCAGCTTCATTCACCAGATTCGCCAAATCAGCACCTGAGAAACCCGGTGTACCGCGTGCAATCAGGGATGGTCTAACATCATCGCCCAACGGCACTTTACGCATGTGAACTTTGAGAATTTGCTCACGACCCCGTACATCAGGCAATGGTACGACCACTTGACGGTCGAAACGACCAGGGCGCAACAAAGCAGCATCTAACACGTCAGGACGGTTAGTCGCAGCAATCACGATAATGCCTTCACTGCCTTCAAAACCGTCCATCTCGACCAGTAATTGGTTGAGGGTTTGCTCACGTTCATCGTGACCGCCGCCTACGCCTGCACCACGTTGACGGCCTACCGCATCAATTTCGTCAATGAAAATAATGCACGGTGCGTGTTTCTTGGCCTGCTCAAACATGTCACGTACACGAGAAGCGCCCACACCAACAAACATTTCCACGAAATCGGAACCGGAAATGCTGAAGAATGGTACTTTAGCTTCGCCCGCAATGGCTTTTGCCAGCAAGGTTTTACCCGTACCCGGTGAACCCACCATCAATACGCCACGCGGAATCTTACCGCCCAGCTTCTGGAATTTGCCGGGATCACGCAAAAACTCAACCAGTTCAGCCACTTCATCCTTGGCTTCTTCGCAACCAGCCACATCGTTGAAGTTAATTTTGACTTGATCTTCGGTCATCATGCGGGCACGACTCTTACCGAAGGACATTGCCCCACGACCGCCACCGCCACCTTGCATCTGGCGCATAATGTAAATCCACAAACCAATGATCAGCAGGAACGGTACCCAGCTAATGATAATATCCCACAACACCGAGCGCTCTTCTGGCGGTGATGCTTGGAACTTAACGTTATTGGCGACCAAATCGTCCACCAACTTCGCATCATTCGGCGGACTGTACGTCACAAATCGCGCATTGCTACCGTCTGTACCAATGATCTTTTGGCCTCTGATTTCAACATCCTTGACTCCACCGCTACGCACATTGCTTAAAAAGTCCGAGTACGGCACTGTGGTCATTGGTTGGGCTGGCACACTGAATTTGCTGAACACTGCAATCAACACGAAAGCAATAACAGCCCAAATCAGCAAATTTTTGGTTAAATCGTTCAAGTGACTTCTCCACTATCAATTCGTGTTATCCACGTGTAACACCTATTACCGAGATATTACAACACAAAACCTTGCGCTAATACATAAACCTCCCGACTACGTGGTCTTGATGCAGCCGGTTTCCTTACTTTTACTGTTTTAAAGCTACTGCGCACCTCGCGGAGAAAGCTTTCTGAGCCATCCCCTTGAAACAGTTTCACCAGAAAAGTGCCACCAGGCTTTAATACCTGACGCGCCATATCCAATGCAAGTTCACACAGATGAATGGAGCGCGGCTGATCAACGGCATCAACACCACTCATATTGGGTGCCATATCCGAAATAACAAGGTCAGCTTTATCGCCACCGAGTAAATTCAGCATTTCCATCAGGACAGATTCCTCACGAAAATCCCCTAACACAAACTCAACAAAAGGCAAGGGATCCAATGGCAAAATATCACTTGCCACAATCCGCCCCTTTTGCCCGACAAACTTGGTAGCATACTGACTCCACCCACCGGGAGCAGCGCCCAAATCCACCACCTTCATGCCCGGTTGGAGAATACGATCTTTCTCTTGAATTTCCTGCAACTTGTACACTGCACGGGAACGGTACCCTTCCTGCTGTGCTTTTTTGACGTATTCGTCACTAAAATGTTCACCCAGCCACCTTTGACTGCTTTTGCTTCTTGCCATGCCGTGTTATCACTCATTACACTTCGTCAATTTAGGGAAGCGTATCATGGAAATGACCGGAACATTGACAGAAACTCAGAAAAAGCGCCTACGGAGTCGTGCTCACGCTCTTAATCCTGTCGTCTTAATCGGTCAGCATGGCTTAAAACCCACTGTACTGGAAGAAATCACGGGTGCGCTTGACTACCATCAACTGATTAAAATTAAATTAAGCGTCGGTGATCGGGACTTGCGCGATGAAATGATTGAGCAAATTACCCAATACAGTCAGTCCCAATTGATTCAACGGGTAGGAAATGTCGCTGTATTATATCGCCGCAACCCTGATCGCCCCGACATTCTCAAAGAGCAGGCTTTTTGAGTGAAACCGACCACGCGCATTGGGCAAATTGACTATATCCTCGAACAACTTTCCCATCAGGAACTGCAAACGTTTGTTCGGGAAAAAGCCTTGCAGGATGCTGACTTCCGCGACACTCTGCTAATCTGTTTTGCCGATCTATTGGGTAGCGACGAGCCAAGTGAGCCAAAATACCGGCAAATGCTGGCAGATATGACGCAACGCCACGCCAATGCAGAGGGGTATATTCATGTTGCCAGTGCCAATCATCTGACCACGGCCATCCACCACTTACTCAATGTTGCACGTAAGGCCACCACCCCAACCCGCGAAACACTGGACTTATGTTTAGCCGTGATTGGCTCGCTACCATTGTTAGCGGACAAAATGGAAGACCCGGATGAACACCTGTATCGCCTGATGCAGACATCCTGTACCACGTTGTGGGAGTGTTACAGCGTACTACCCAACGAACGCCAGCAAGCACTTTTTGAGCGAATTTTGCTCGAACACGCCAAACCGAGTTATCTCGATTTGGACCTAGACAGTCACTTGCTCGCCTTACTGAAAGACTGGTCTAAGCATCATAATAAACGCCAAAGTGCTTGCCTACACCAACTGGAATCCATCCTGAAAACAACAGCGGAAGATCACTGGCGCAAACAGTACTTACTGGAACAAACCAAGGCATTACTAAGCTACTGGAAGCCTTGAAACCGTAACATCGGCAACGCATTGCCATTGCGTATGCCGTTTTTAACCACAAAAACAGAAAACCGGCAAAAAGCCGGTTCTCTTAAAATTCAAGCACGTAAATGCTGCTACTTACTTGCTGTGCGGATCAGCCACTGCATCCGACAAAGAATCCGGCAGGAAACGCAGCACTTTCACCCCAACAGTCACCATCACTAAGGTAAGCGCCACACCACCCAAACCTAACATCAACTCCCAAATGCTTGGCACGTAGCTATTAATCACACCATCAAAGTAATCGCTGGAAACTTCAGCACCGGGGAACAAGACCAACGGGTAAGCCTGCCCACCAATCAAAATCACATACAATTGCGCAAAGCTACCCACGATAGTGAACGCTGCGGCCAACAGTAATGCCACACGGTTATTTGCCAGCCTACGGCAGAAAATCAGCGACAAAGGCAGCAAACTACCCAGCAGAATTTGCCCAACCCAGAACAACTGCGTGTAAACACCACCGTCAAACAAAATGAAGTTTTCCACACCAGCCTTCTGTGCAATGTACAAACCGGTGAAATGACGTGCGCCTTCCAGCAACAATACGCCACCGATGAACACTGCCAGCAAATAACGCAAGCGGTTCATCACCGCATTACCCAATTGGCGACCTGTCCAAGCATACGCAAAGTGCAAGACCAAAATGAAAACCGCTAAGCCCATTGCAAATGACATGACGATAAATAACGGAGCCATGACCGCTGAATTGTAAAAATCACGCGCCACCAAGAAGCCGAAGATCGAGCCAGTACCAGCAGTCAGGACCAAACGCCAAGTAAATGCCGCAATACCCGCCATCTTGTAATAGCCCTTCACCTGACGATCCATCATCGTCCAGATATATACCGCTGATAAGGCCAAGAAACCGTTATAGAGGATAATGTTCCACGCAAAGATCGACTTAAAGTTAAAGGTGGTCATCGCCACGATCAAACGGTCAGGCCGACCTAAATCCAGCACCAGCACGATCAAACCACCAATCAGTAAGGAAATCGCCAGTAATGCCGACAAACGCCCCATGGGTTGATAGATTTTCTTACCGAATACAGTGCCGATTGAACCGACATTCAATGCGCCGGAAGCTGCGACGATCAAACCAATCGCAAAAACGTGCGGCAAACCCCAAACAATTTGGTTATTCATGCCTGTGACATGATGACCATGATGTTCAGCATTGAAAAATGCCAGCGCACCCAGTGCGAGGAATGCACCCAAAACCGCCAACAGGATGTAAAAACCCTTGCCGTCGTTGGTTTCGCGGAAAATGATTGCTTGACTAGCCATTGCTGTTCGTCCTTTCCGTTAGATGCCGTGGTAGCGCACGCCAGTATTTAAACCAAGATCAGCACGGATTTGCTTCCCACCGATAGCTTTCAACGTTTGGCTCAGCGTGCTGTTAGGGTCATTCAAGTCACCGAAGGTCACTGCATCCGGTGCTGCGTCTACACAGGCTGGTAACTGACCATTATCCACGCGATGCACGCACATATTGCACGATTCAACCGTACCAATACCGCGTGGCGAATGTGCTTTTTGATCAACCAAATGCTCATGTACAAAGCTACGTGCTTTGTACGGGCAAGCCATCATGCAATAACGGCAACCGATACAAGTATGTTTGTTAACTTGCACAATCCCATCCGCACGCTTCATGGATGCGCCCGTTGGGCAAACATCAACGCACGGTGGATTTTCGCAATGCTGGCACATCACTGGCAGACTGAAACTATTCTGGGTCAGCTTATCCGTGACTTTCACCACCCGCGCCCAATGCGCTTTTTGGGTAGCGTCAGAATGCGCTTCATCACCCCAGCCATGTTCTTTTTTACACGCGGCGACCATAGCTGCGCCGCCATCGGTAAGCTTGGTCACGTCAATCAACATGCCCCAACGCTTCGCATCGGTAACCGCCTGATCCGCAGGTTTCGCAGTGACTTCACCAGCCGCGTGTGCTGTCTGCAACACAAAACTAGGCGCAACCACCGCGACTGCCGCGACACCACCCAAGGCTGTCATAAAATTGCGGCGGTATTCATCAACACGGTTCTGATTCATTGCGCAGCTCCTTGTTGTGGTTGAACCACCATTTGCACTTCAGCAGCCGTAGGCATAGCAGCACTGACAACACCTTGGGTAAAGTGATGTGCATCCGCACTGCCTACTTTATGCTGGTAATTTTCATCACCTGCTGGGCGGTCAGCATGACATTGGAAACAATCAATCTTCTGCCCCACCGCCGCATGGCAAGTGGTACAAAAATGCTGATCATCACCGTAATGCAACGGCGTACCGTCATCTTTAGTCGGCGCAACGTGACAATTGATGCACTCGTTCAAGCTGTGTTGCTTGGTACGAATACCTTCAATCATCGTAGCATCACGCTGGTGATCCAACATGCTCATGTGATTACTACGCATTTTGTCGGTTGGTTCAACACACTGATCAGCTTTTTGCTTAGCTGTTTCGAGGTTAGTCCCCGCTGCTGGTGCTGAATCACAACCCGACAACAGCGTGGCTAATGCCAACACTGAAGCCAAAAAGATGTTAGAAAACTTGCTAGTCATGCTGATTCCTGTCGAGCCTGCACTCATGGAAAGGACGATTACTCGCCCAGACCCATTTCGATGTACCCAGTTGGGCAAACGTCTGCGCAAATATGGCAGCCGATACATTTGGAGTAGTCGGTTGCAACATAACGACCCAGCGTCGCCTGCTTCTTAGGCACGCGGTAAACGGCAGTTTGCGGGCAGTAAATAACGCAGTTGTCACACTCGAAACACATACCGCAACTCATGCAACGCTTGGCTTCGTTAACCGCATCGGCTTCTGGCAATGGGTTCATACGCTCTGCAAAGTGACCCAGTACTTCTTCAGCCGTTGGTACGTCTTCAGTACGCAGGTTACGTGCTACGGTATTGAAGTGTCCCAAGAACAAATCTTTGGAAGGCACGATCACGTTTTTGGAACGGTCATCGTAGTTATGTACCGCGTATTTCGCACCGTCTGTACCGCGCATGTCTTCTGCACGGCTTGACTCATAACCTGCTGGTTCCAAACCTGCCTCTTGCAGTTTTGCCATCAGGTCAAAGTGGTGCTTATCCACTTTCGGACGCTTGGTTTGTTCTTCCGCCAGCAAGTAACGATGAATCGTTTCAGATGCGATAGACGCTTGACCAATAGCCGTCGTCAACAAGTGAGGACGTACTGCGTCACCCGCTGCGAAATGACCTTTCTTGCCCGGCACTTGATACAGTGCGTCAGCATTGATTTGGTTACGACCATTGTTCAGAGCTTCGATACCATCCAATTTACCGAACTGACCGATAGCAGAAACGATAATGTCCGCTTCGATAATGGTTTCTTTGCCACCTTCGCACGCTTGCGGCATATTGCCTTTCATCACGCACTCGACAACCTTCAGACCAATCGCCCGACCGTCAGCACCGAAAATGATTTCCTTCGGCATCACTTGCGTCAGGATAGTCACGCCTTCTTTCAGCGCGTCCTGTACTTCGTGTTCCGCAGCCGTCATTTGATCCAGCGGGAACAAGGTAGTCAGGGTAACAGTTGCAGGTGCCTTCTCGCCCACATCACCGTGAGTCAGTTTGCCAGTCGCGGAATCTTCCGCATTTTCTGCGTAGTTCGCCAATGTACCGATACGGCGTGAGACGGAAACCACGTCGATGGAGGTATCACCACCACCCACGCACACCACGCGAGGTGCGGTGTATTTCATCGTGCCTTTATTATAGGCTTCGAGGAAGTCAACCGCAGACACGCAGTTTGGTGTTTCTGCAAACTTATCAACGAACAGACCACGACCATTCCAGCAACCAACCGTCCACAGGATTGCGTCGAAATCGCTTTCCAGTTGCTCGATGCTTACGTCTTTACCGACGGTGGTGTTACACTTAATCGTGATGTCACCCATGTCGATGATACGTTGCATTTCCGCACCCAGCTTGTCGCGTGGTACACGATAACCCGGAATACCGTAACGCATCATGCCGCCCAATTCAGGGTGCTGTTCAAACACGGTAGACGCATGACCCATACGACGTAATTGATAAGCAGCCGCCATACCCGCTGGCCCACCGCCAACGATAGCCACTTTCTTACCACTCAGCTCGCTAGGTGCATCAAACTTGAAACCAGCCGCAATCGCGCTATCGCCGATGTATTGCTCGACCGCATTAATGCCGACGAAATCGTCAACGTCGTTACGGTTACAACCGGTTTGACAAGGAGCCGGGCAAACACGACCCATCATCGACGGGAACGGGTTAGCATCGGTGGAGCGACGGAATGCATACTCTTGCATGGTCATGCCAACGGGGGGCTTTTCAATGCCGCGCACGATCTGCAACCAGCCACGAATGTCTTCACCCGACGGGCAGCTACCTTGGCAAGGTGGCGTTTTGTGAATGTAGGTAGGGCATTTATGGGTTGTATCCTGCACGAAAATACTGTCGTGCATACTGCCCCATTCGTTGTCGCCATCTTTAAAACGGCGGTACGTGTGACCTTGACCTAAAAGCTTGCTGTCGTGAGCTGCGGTTGCCATGCCTATCTCCTGTTAATTTCAGTCCACTCGCGGCTATGCCACGCGGAAATAAATGTCGTAATTAGTCTTCGTCGCCGTCTTCATCGTCGGGACGTGCCTGCACGGACACTTGCCGTTGCAGGACAAGCGCGTTACTCACCAACTGGTGAACACTAACAATTTGATCCATCGTGAAACCGTAATACGGCAACACTTTCGTAAATTGTGATTTGCAAATCGCGCAAATCGCAGCCATGTGCGTCACACCATTGTGCGTGGTGACATGCTTGAGGGCTTCTGCACGCGGCTGAATACCTTTCACACGGATTTCCATCAAGTCATCAGTCAGCAAACCGCCGCCACCACCGCAACAGAAAGTCGCGTCATGGATGGTATCGGCTGGCATGTCCACAAAGTTGTTACATACCGCACGAATAACGTTACGCGGAATGTCGAACTGACCACCGGGGTAATCACCCATGCGGCTACCACGCGCTACATTGCACGAGTCGTGGAAGGTCAAGACTTTGTCGTCATTCTCAGTCTTATCAATCTGCAAGTTACCGGCTTGAATTTGGCTCCAAGTGAACTCCAGAATGTGTTGTGGCACAGGGTAACGCTGATCCAAGAAATCAAACGGCCCAGCCAAGGTATTCAGGAAGCTGTAAGCTACCCGCCATGCATGACCACATTCGCCGAACACAATGCGCTTAACTTTGTGCTTGATCGCGGCTTCTCGAACCCGCAAAGAAACCCTGCGCATGGTCTCGTAAGAGCCAATGAACATGCCGAAGTTACCCGCTTCTGACGCAATGGTACTCATCGTCCAAGTCACGCCAGTTTCGTGGAACACTTTCGCGTAACCGATCAAACCGTCGATATGCGGTTCGGCAAAGAAGTCTGCTGACGGCGTTACCAACAACACTTCCGCGCCGTCTTCGTCGAGCGGGAAACGGACTTTAATGCCGGTATCCATCTCAACGTCTTCTTCCAAACCCTCCACTGTATCGAACAATGCCGGGCCTGGCAGACCGAGATTATTACCGATCTTAAAGACCTTGCCGATAATCTCGTTGCAATACTTTTGACCGTAACCAACATGATCAAGAATTTCACGCGCTGCCATTGAAATTTCGGCCGTATCAATGCCGTAAGGGCAAAACACGGAACAACGACGGCACTGAGAACACTGGTGATAATAGTTATACCAGTCTGCCAACACTTCTTCGGTCAGGTCAGTTGCACCGACCAGTTTGGGGAAATATTTACCCGCAAACGTGAAGTAACGGCGATAAACTTTACGCAACAAGTCCTGACGCGCCACGGGCATGTTTTTCGCATCAGATGTTCCAATGAAGTAATGACACTTGTCAGTACACGCGCCACATTTGACGCAAATATCCAAGAACACTTGCAGCGAACGGTAACGACCTTTCAAATCAGCCATTTTGTCGAGGGCACGTTCTTTCCAGTTGGGTACTAATGACCCTGCTGCATCAAAATCCGCCGGAAAATGCAAGGCCGACTGAAAATCTGGCTTAGCGATGAAAGGGCCTTTGCTCTCCATCACGCCTTCGCGTACTGCGGGAATCTCGCAATACCCTTCACCCGTCAATTTTGGAACTTCGTAATCAGCCACGATGCTTACCTCATTATTTCTTCAGTTCGTCGAGGTAGTTTTTACCTTGACGTTCCAATTCCAATGCCCAGCCGGATACATGGCGTTTTTCACGCGGGTTATCCACTTGGTTACGAGTCGGGCTGAAAAAGATACCCGGAGCGTGCATTAACTTACTGATCGGGAAAATGATCATTAGCAATGCCACTAACAACAAATGCACCAATACAATCGGATCGGCTGGCAAGCCGCCTGCGTCACCAAAGAAACCGAAGGTCAATAAACCACCGAAGAATGCTTTAACCTGAGTGACATCCGTATGGGTTACAAAGGTCATTAGTAAACCGCTGCCACCAATGGCAATCAGCAATGCCAACATCAAATGGTCAGAAGGCGCGGAAATGTAACGCACACGATCCACAAGGAAGCGACGCGCCCACAAACCTGCCAGACCCAACACCATCGTGAAACCAGCATACTTCCCAAACGGTTGCAGGAACGTTAGCACTGCCCCCATTTCCATGAAATAACGGGTATGGCGGATCAGCACCAACCACAAGGAAATGTGGAACAGGAACGCAAACAACCACAAAGTTTTGTTGGAACGGAACAAACTCTGAAAAAACACCACTTCACGGAACATGCGCCATACAACACCGCCCTGCGTAACCGGTGCGGGTGTGGTCGGAATCTTCAATGGGGCTGGGGTGTTCCAATACTGGCGGACCTTCATAGCCACACCGCCAATCAAAATTAACGTTGCCGCCCAAAACAACAGTCCGTAAAGAATACTTACGAATGTCACTGCGTACTCCTGAAGTCATTAGTCTCTCTTCTGAAAACCTGTCAACAACAGGGCTTAAGAAGAGGCTCCGGCGAGCCGGAGCAACTCTTTCATACACCAACGGTATATATATGCTCTGTACGGGCGGTTCATGAACCGCCCCTACGACATTATACGCAACCCGTTGGCTTAGGCAGACCGCCGTATTTACAAGCTTGCTTGCCAGGGCCGTATGGGAACAGGCTGTACAGATACTTGGAGTTACCTTTGTCAGCACCCAAACGCTTACCAACTGCTTTAGTCAGAACGCGCACTGCTGGAGCAATTTGGTACTCTTCATAGTATTCACGCAGGAAATTCAGGATTTCCCAGTGTTCGCTAGTCAGGGTTACGTCTTCGCCATTAGCCAGAACTTCTGCCACTTCTGGAGTCCAGTCGCTCAGGTTTTCCAGATAGCCTTCTTCGTCCAGCGCGATCTCTTTACCGCCAACGTTAATTGATGCCATTGTGTGGCCTCCTGTCAAAAAATGTTAAAACTTACAGCCAGCTTTGGGTGGTGTCGTTATTTGTCGTCAGGTCTACAAAACCCGCGTAATCAACGCTCACAATCCCGTCTATTGCTTTGCCTTCCAAACCGCGTGCCGCTAGGTCTGCACCCAACACATACACCGTCTTATCAGACATCGCAGCCTTTACTTTACCAGAAAAGCTTGACCCGTCGACTGCACCAACCACGGCATCTTCAATCATCAGGATCGAATCACCTGCCTTGGCATGAGCCAAGCAGCTCTCAAAAGCCACACGTTCAAACGGGGACTTATTGACAATATGTAACATAGACATGTTCAAATCCTCCGTTAGAAGCTCAAAATCACTTCTTGCTCTGCCATCATTGCAGTCATTTCCTCGCGGTTGACCAGAATAATGGAAGGCTTTTCAGCGTAATCGTCGTCAGCATCTTCGTAAGTGAGTTCCATCAGGTCATCAACCGTCAGACCACGTTCTGCCAAAGACTCGGTAGAGACATACAACTTGGTAATGTCGTAATCACCCAATGCGCGGAAAGTCGGCGAGAAATTCTTCATGCCGGTTTCTTTGCTGTTTTGGCCTTTGGTAATTTGGTAAACACCGTCGTCGATGAATGCCAAACTAACGTTTTGCTCAAACGCAGCGGAAATCAGCACGACTTCCAACGCCTCCAGTGCGTAGACTGTGCCGTAAGGAGCTTTACGATTGACAAACAAAAAATTCTTTGTAGACATTTTCTTCAGCTCCTTAATCGCCAAACACGACTAAACGATCAGACTGGATACCGCCTTCAACCAACTGACCCAAGCCCGAAATACGGAAACCGGGGGCAATGTTGTTAGCGTCCAGACCTTGACGTTTGGCTTCATCGGCATCCATCAAGCCACGGCGTTGTGCCGCTGCAATACAGATAACCAAATCCAAGCCGTGCTTTTCAGCCAATTCTGACCAAGATTTCTGGATCAGACGGTCATCAGCCGGTGGAACACTCAGGCGTGTGCCGTTATTTACGCCGTCGTGGTAGAAGAACACACGGAAAATCTCGTGTCCCTTCTCCAGCGCGGCACGGGTGAACTGCAAGGCAGTATCAGCAGATTGGTGCTGATACGGGCCTTCGTTAACCATAATTGTGTATTTCATTCCGTGCTATTCCTCGTACCGTTGTCGATCAGAAGCGGATGTGCGTTGAAGAGTTCAGGTTCGCACGCGCACCACGCCAGTTGTCGATGTGGTACTTCGTGAATGGCAAACCAGTCACTTCAAAGAAACGCGGCCAGCCGATGCGCTCAACCCACTCGTTGATACGCTCCCAGTCTTTCGCACCTGCTTTGTAGCATTCCAGAATCTTCTTAACGATCGCGGTCGCTTCAGGCCAACGTGGTGGGTTGTTCGGGATACCCGCTGCCACCAAACGTTGGAAAGTAGGCTTGCCACGTGCATTGGAGTGATTACCACCGATCCAGATAGCCAATTGGGTGTACTGGTGGTCGTTGATTTGCATAGGTGGGCATGGCGGATAGCAAGCACCACAGCAAATGCACTTCTTCTCATCAACTTCCAAGGAAGGCTTGCCGTCAACCATAGCAGGGCGGATAGCCGCTACTGGGCAACGGGCTACAACGGTAGGACGTTCGCACACATTACCAACCAGCGAGTGGTTGATTTTTGGTGGCTTAACGTGCTGGACGTTGATCGCGATGTCACCTTGACCGCCGCAGTTGATCTGGCAGCAAGACGTGGTGATATGAACGCGGTTAGGCATGTTCCATGCTTTAAACTCAGGCAGCAACTCATCCATCATGGATTTAACCACACCGGATGCGTCAGTACCCGGAATGTCGCAGTGCAACCAGCCTTGAGTATGAGACAGTGAAGTCACGGAGTTACGAGTACCACCGACTGGGAAACCCGCATCTTCCAATGCTTTTACCAGTGGCTCTACTTTCGCGCCGTCAGCAATCTGGAATTCGATGTTGGAACGAATAGTGAAATGGACATAACCATCACCATAAGTATCACCGATGTCCATCAGCTTGCGCAGCGTGAACACGTCGAGGATACGTTGAGTACCGGCACGAACTGTCCAAATCTTTTCGCCAGTTTTGGAAACGTGAACCAAAACGCCTGGGCGTGGGTCTTCATGATATGCCCACAAACCGTAGTTGCGGCGCATAACAGGGTGCATGTACTGGAAACCGTCCGGGCATCCAGATTCAATAGGATCGCGCATTTCTGGTGCGGCCATTGCGAAGCCTCCGTCAGAGTAAACTCAAAATTCGTTAAGTATCAGACAACTGAGGCAAGCCAGCCTGCCCCAGTTGGAAGTGCGGTATTACGCCGCTGCTTTTTCTTCACGCTTGCGGTTGAACCAAGCTTCAGCAGCTTCGTCCCAACCATCAGTACGCACGTAAGAAACGTTACGCGGCTGTTTGATCATGTTTGGATCCGGGTCGATACCGATGCCTTCCAAGAAGTTCACCAGACCGATACGTTCGATCATCTCACCGCAACGCTCATGTTCCAGACCATTTTCAGCCCAGAAGTCGATGATGGAAGCAGCCAACTCAACAATGCGCTCATAATCTTCTTCGTTATCCAGCTTCATGAATGGGATAACGACTGTACCCATCAAGTCACCGATTTTCAGGGTACGCTTACCGCCGATCAGGATGGTTACGCCTTTGTCGTCGCCGACTTGCAGTGCTTTTGGCATAACGTTCAGGCAGTGCATACAACGTACACAGTTGCTGTTATCAACGGTAATGGTGTCGTCGTCGTTCAGCTTGATAGCCTGCGTTGGGCAACGGCTAATCACGTTATCGAACATGTATTGACGACCCGCAGAACGATCACCTTCTTTGCCAATTTCCTTGGCTTTTTTCATGATCATTTCTTTAACGGCTTCTTGGTTGACCTTCATCTCATCACGCCAAGTACCGATAACAGCAAAGTCCGCACGCTCAATCGCGTTCTGGCAATCGTTAGGGCAACCAGAAACCTTGAACTTGAACTTGTAAGGCAGAGCCGGGCGATGCACGTCATCCGTGAAGTTATTCATCAGACGGCGATGGATCGCGTGTTCGTTACAGTTAGACATTTCGCAACGTGCTGCACCGACGCAAGACATACCGGTACGCACGCAAGGGCCTGCACCACCCAAGTCCCAACCGTATTCGTTGATTTCATCAAAGAAGTGCTGGAAGTTAACGCTGTTCGCACCGATGAACATGATGTTACCGGTTTGACCGTGGAAGGTCTGCAAACCAGAACCCCACTTTTCCCAGCTATCAGCCAATTGGCGCAGCATATCAGTGGTGTAGTAGTTGCCAGCAGGCGGCTGTACACGCAGCGTGTGGAATTCTTTGGATTCCGGGAACATGTGACCGACTTCAGAGAAGCGCGGGATAATGCCGCCGCCGTAACCGAAGACAGAAATGGTACCACCTTTCCAGTAGCCCATTTTGGTTTCGTAAGAATGCTCCAACTGACCCATCAGGCCATTGATCACATTGCGGATGCGCTCATCTGGATGCTCATCGCGCAGTTTCTTGAAACCAGTGATGAAGCTAGGCCATGGGCCTTCTTCCAGCACATCCAGCATAGGTGTTGGATAATTATTCGTTGCCATACCTGCCTCCTCAGTAAAACGATTGCAATGGCGATTCCTCTTGACCTGCTCTACAAACTAAAAGCCAAGGGAAACATCAAATCAAAAACGGGTCACGTAACTGTGTTCGCTGCTATTTGCGAGTGGGCTAAGTGTATGCGTCATGCTCCCGTCATAGAATCTCACCCATGGGGTGTTAGCTGAATCCATGCTGTATCCCCAAGGAGATAGGCGCTTAACATAATCAAAAATAGTCCACTAGCAACGGTACAATAGCATATTCGGATTTTTTAATATTGCAAATAGCTATAGTAATTATCGGTCTTTATCGAGGTCTACAATATGCATAATTCTCCCTTTAATATCAAAGCGTTAACGACGTATCAGACGTGGCGCAACAAAAAATTATCCGCCTACCCCCTATTGCCGAACGCCTTGCTCACCACAATTGCAGACCCCGAAAATCCCAGTGAGACCGAAATAGCGCAACTCCAGCACATTTGCCGCGAACACAATCTCGCGTTGTATCATTTTGCGCAAGGCGACGTGCGCAGCAAACGCCATGTCCATCGTTTAGGACAAAAAGTCGGTTTGTTTCGGCTGGATAACAACTTGTGTGCTGATGCAGACAGCCTCACCTCCTTGCACGTTACCTCGCACGCGGGGCAGCACGATTACATTCCCTACACCAATAAACCGCTAAGTTGGCATACTGACGGATACTACAACCTGCCAGAAGAGCAAATTCATGGCATGTTATTGCATTGTGCCCAACCCGCACTCGAAGGCGGTGAAAGCTGGTTGATGGATCATGAAATTGCCTACATTTTATTACGCGATGCTAACCCTGATTACATTCACGCCCTGATGCATCCGAATGCTTTCAGCATTCCTGCCAATGTCTTGAACGGGGAAATCATTCGCCCCGAACAATCTGGCCCCGTGTTTAGCGTCACCGCTGCGGGGCATTTGCACATGCGCTATTCCGCCCGCCAGCGCAATGTAATCTGGCGCGATGACCCGATGACACGGGAAGCCGCCGATTTCCTATTGAATTTATGGCAACAGGACTCACCTTACAAAATAAGGTACACATTACAGGCAGGCGAAGGCTTGTTGTGCAATAACGTGCTGCACTGCCGCACCGCATTTAGAGACAGTGAAGACCCAGCACAAACCCGCTTGCTGTATCGCGGGCGTTATTTTGATCGGGTCACGGATACCCACCACCCCTAACCCCTCCCCCGCAAGGGGTGAGGGGAACAAGACATGAGGAGAGAATATGCTCAGTTTAAGTCAAATTTTAATGGTAGATGGTCACAACATCAGCAACTTCGAGGAGCTGAAACAAATCGTGCAGCAACGCGCCTTGGAAACCGGCGCGATTTTCTTCCAGATTGACATTGAGCCACCCGGCTACAAAGACCGCCCGGAAGACTGGTACGACCAATTGGAAATCACGTTTTCGTCGGCGAGGTAAACACGATGTTTTGGCAGGAAGACGAGGATAAAACCCTCCCCTATCAAGCACCCGATGAGGTGCTGGATGTTAGTTTCGCCATCGACTGCAAGCAGTTGCCGCTGGATCATGCGTGGGATTTGGCACAAGCTGTCCAACGCGCCCTGCCTTGGTTTGCTGATGAAAGCATCGCGGGTGTCCACCCCATTCACGTTGCTGAAAGTGGCAATGGCTGGGAACGCCCCGACGATGCGGCTAATCAATTCCTGCTACCTTCGCGGCGCACACGGCTGTTTTTACGCATTCCCAAAATCCGTATCCCTGAGACCAAGACGCTCTCTGGTACAAAACTGGATGTGAATGGCTATGCTGTCGGCTTGCGGGACATGAAGGAAAAACCGTTCATCCACACCTCGGTGGTATTCGCCCGCTACGTGCTCTCTGACGCAGCAGAAGACGAAAACAGCTTTCTGCAACGCATGGCGGCAGAAGTAAAACGGGTCGCTGATTTCAACGTAAAAAAAATGCTGTGCGGCAAGAGCCACACCTTACTCACCCCGACAGGCGTATTGCATACCCGTCATTTAATGATTGCGGACTTAGACAGCGAACCCTCAATCCGCTTGCAGCAATACGGACTGGGTGAGGGGCGCAAACTCGGTTGCGGGCTTTTTATGCCTCACAAGGGCATCAAAACCTTGAAGCCTACTGAGTAAAGAACCCCTCACCCCCAGCCCCTCTCCCTCAAGGGTGGAGAGGAGCGAGAATGGCGTATCCCTTTTGAGGAATGGGCGGTTTACTGCTTTTTCGTATAATTTTGCGGTCAAGAATTTCATCGAATGGCAACATTCACTTTTGCATGAGGAATTAAACATGGCTTACGAAGTAAACGGCACAACCATCGAAACCACCGAAGCAGGTTATTTGGTAGACCTGAACGACTGGAACGAAGAAGTTGCTAAAGTTATTGCTGCCGAAGAAGGCATTGGTGAGTTGACTGAACGTCACTGGGACGTCATTAACTACCTGCGCGACCAGTACATCAACAACGGCGGCACACAGCCAATGGAACGTATTATCCAGAAAGCAATGGCTGATCAGTGGGGCGACAAAAAACTGTCCAGTAAAGACATGTACACCCTGTTCCCACGCGCACCGAGCAAGCAAGGTCTGAAAGTCGCAGGTCTGCCAGCCACTAACCGCAAAGGCGGCTATTGATTTCTACCCGAAAGGGGGTATTCCCCCTTTTACCTGAATCCGTTTATCCTACTTTCAGGATTTGGTTAAATTTGAAGAGGCACCGAACATGAGCACTAAGCAAGAGCTGATTAGCGAAATGCTGGAAATGCAGAAGAAATTCATCGCATACGAACAATCTGGTCAATTCAACGCGGAAGAATACTACGTAGGTGAGTGGAAAGCTTACCGTGAGCGTTACCAAGAACTGACTAACGAAGTCCGTGAAATTGCCTCCAAAGAAGCGAATTTCTGGAAGTAAGCTGCAAAGCTGCAAATGCGTAAAAAGCCGCTACATAGCGGCTTTTTTAGTGCCAATGACCGCTCAACACTCTTACTGAGTACACGTTACACATCCCGGCTTCCCCACCGCACTCACTTTACGCACCTGAGCCCAGACGCCAAAATTCGCCTCATGGCGCACGTCTAAAATCTTGACCATATCACCCTTTTGGAAACCACCCATCGTGCGGCTGCCATAAGGCTGATCATAAATACCGTGGATTTTTTGAGTACGGTATTGCTCGCCTACAACGGGCAAACCACTATCTGACGCAATATGTAAACGCTGCCCATGCCAGCCTTGTTCACGTAACTCACCCAAATAAACCCATGCGACAATACCGACAGGTAGTGGCTTGCCACGCGGAATTTCCTCAGGAATCACCACAGGATCAATAACCCTCGTATCTGCAACCTTAAAGTCAATCTCATTCGCTTCCGGTTTACTGGGGATTTTTGCAAGGTTAGCTTGTACCACTCGCTCTTCATCGCTGGATTTAACAACTGCAACCGGTTTCACCACCGGCTTCGCTACCTGTGCCGTTTTTTGCGTAACATTTTTCTTCACGGCAACCGGCTTGGTTGTTGTTACCGCAGAAAAATCCTGCCCCACACGCATGAAGTCGATCACGGCAGGGCTATGCATTGCAACGGGAATGCTAACAACGGCTGGCGCAGCAGGTGGGGGCGGCAGAGGGATACGACTGGCTCGCACCAGCGTGGGCGGCTTCACATCTTGCAACGTACTGACTGCCAAGACAGATGGCGCATGTGGCTGCGGTGTCTCATTAGCTTCCAACGCATTAAGACGTTGAGAAAAATATCCCAAACCGACCAAGGTACTGGCTTGTACGGCGGCGATCGGCCCCCAAATCACAAGCTGCTTGGCATGGCTTTCCAGCCATGACGCTTTTTTAATTACCAGTTGCCCCATGCAAAACTCCTTGTAGTCGCATCTACACTATCCCTCCTTTTTCCACTAAAAATGGAGGGATGCAAACTGCATTCCAGATAAAGAACAGGAATTTTCAGCTTAGTGGTGAATTTGCATGAGTAACTACACTTCACTCCACATCCGCAGCAAATTAATATGCACGGTGCTGACGCTGGCAGCCTCTTCGGACTGAGGTAACTTCGCAATGACGCCTTCACGTGCTTTGGCTAATTGGTAGAGCAACTCGCGTTGCTGCGGGTCTTTCACCAAACTTTGCGCCCATGTCACCGCTACCAAACGGATACCCTTGGTCACTTCCGCGACTTTGTGCCAACTGCCAGAATCATACACCACCGCATCACCGGCTTCCCCGCGTATTTTTTCTTCCCCATAAGCGGTACGGATAACGATTTCTCCACCGTCATAATCATCGTTAAGAAACACCGTCGTGGACACATCGGTACGGTAACGCCCTGACATTGGTCCCATGACCGGATCATCCACGTGGAAACCATACGTCATCCCTGGCAAATAACGCGCATAAAACGCTGTCGCCACCCGCAACGGCATCACCGCCGCCTGATATTCCGGGTGTTGCACCAGCGGCGACATCACCATCGCGTTCAAGCGCCGATGCAAGGGGCTATTCGGGGAAAGCTCTTGGTTGTATTTTACCTTTGCCGCCTCCATACCGGCCGAAAAGCGCCCATCCACGAATTCACCCGTGGCAAGCAATTCCTGCACTTCTTTCACACGTTGCGCATCAAGGACATTTTTAATCAGTAAGAGCATGGCATTTCCTTTCAAAGCCGGAATCGGGTAATCTGCCCACCAGACAGAAGCACAGGGTAAAGAGTGATGCAATTACGGATACAAATCAACGACACCACACGCGATATTGACGTGCCGGATTTTATGCTGGCGGAAGGCGAAGACTTTTTCGCACAGATGGATCAGGACATGAGCAAAGGCTATCAAATGAGCCGCAAATGGGTAGACAACCCCAATCAGGAACAACGCTGCCAAATTGTGGCAGACAAGATTTTGACCGCACTTTCCAATGGCAACCAAAAAAGCGGGACGCTAATGGCAGCCTACATCCTCAAGCGGATGCCGCAAGTACGCGAAATCCACATGAATACGGAAGGCGATATGCTGGGGCATGATTTAGTCTAAAATGATCAATACCGCACTGCTGGCGTTTCGATTTTCAGCCCATTGGAACGCGACATGATGTAAGCGCCCAGCAGTTTGCTTTCTTCGGCATCAGGGGCAAACGGTTCTGCCCGCATTAACAACAGACACTGCTTGATACGCAAATCAAGGTTTGCCATTTCCCCGGTATCCAGCCGGTAAGCAGGGAAACCATTACCCTGCCCTTCGCTGATTTTCTGCCCGCGAATAAATTGCCCCGGGTAGCTGTCATGGCAATGGGCGCACGACATATCAATCAAGCCAAAGCGGATTTTGTACAGATCTTCGCCTTTTTTCAGCAAATCTGCCATTTCGCCGTCGGTTTGCACATTGACTGGCTCACCAATCGCCAGATGGCGCACAAAGGTTTCCAATGCCAGCAATTCTTTGGAATACGCCGGGAACGGTTTTTCGCCCGACTGTTTTTCACGGCAGACATTGATACGGTCATCCAGACGCACAATACCGCCCAATTCCTTGTCGTAGATAGGGTAACGAGCCAAGTTTTTTGCCTCCAGCTTGGCACCGTCATCACCGTGGCAACTGCCGCAGGATTTGCCGGAAGCAGGCTGGCTGTTGAACAATCCACGCCCTTCTTCCACCGCAATAAAACCGGGGTTCTGGAATTCGTCGTCCTGCATGGCACGGGTTTCCTCCTTGACGAATTCGTAACCGGACTTGGCAGGACTGGGGGCATCTGCCCATGCCATCCCAGCGGTCATCAGCAAGCTGAGGGCGAGGTAGTATTTCATTTCAGTGTCCCCAGGTAAGCGATAACATCTTCCACATCCTGCGCGGCAAGGAATGTCCGACCTTCGTAGCCTTTGCCGGGGCGATTAATCAGGCTGGGG